>JAUHYN010000139.1 GCA_030426505.1 bacterium
GGGGCGGAGCGCGGGCGCGGCGTCCGGCTGCGTCGACGACCGCGCCGCCGCCGCGTCGGGGCGCGTCGATGAGCGACGCGCCGGCGGATCCGGCTGCGTCGAAGCGCGCGGCCCCGGCGCGTCGGGGCGCGTCGCGACGCCCTCCGATCGGCCGGCGGGAGGCCGCGTCTGCGAGCGATCGGACGCGCGCCCCGCCGGCGGCTTCGTCGGCGAACGATCGCTGCCGGGGACGGGGGCGTCCGGCTCGGTCGTCGCGCGCTCGACGCCGAGGCGCCGCCGCGCGTCGGTGCCCGGCACGGGCCCCGACTTCGGGACGACCGTCTCCACCTCGGCGGCGATCGCGTCGCGCCGCCGCGACGGGAGCCTCGCGTTGGGGACGGTGTCGGCCGCCGCGTACCTCCTCAGCGCAGCGAGGTCCTGATCCGGGCCGACCGTCTCGATGAGCTCGTCGTCGTCGTCGTCGACGTCGACGTCGGTCGAGAGGCGCTGGCGCACGGTCGCCGGCTCCGCGCCGCTCGACGCCGACGGCAACCCCGCGTGACTCGATAGCTCTCGCGAACCGTTCGACGCGAGGTGCCGCTCCGCCTGTGCGCGCAGGCTCGGCAAGATCCGATGCGACGCCGTCGTCTCCGCGAAAGGCTCGTATTCCTCGACCTGGACCTCGAGCCCCTCCCCCGAAGCGACGACGATGCTGCGGGTCCGCGAGACCATCGGCGTCGGCGCGGTGGGCGCCGAGACCGGCGCCATCGGCATCGTGCGATCCTCGGGCTCGTCCTCGGGGCCGAGCTGCAACACGATCTCCACGAGCTCGCGCAGCGCGTCCGCCATCGCCGGGTACCGCTCCGCCGCGCGCGGCGCCGTGAGCCGCTCCACGATCGGGCGCAACGCGACGAACGGAGGGTCGTCCGGGTAGCGCGACCAGTCGACGGTGTCCGCCGAGAGCTGCGCCTTCAACGGGCGCGCCCGATCGATCGCGACGGGCTGGTTCACACCCGCGAGCGTCAACAGCATCCGCCCGAAGCTGAACTGATCCGACAGCGGCGACGGGCTCAACCCCAGCAACAACTCGGGCGCGACGTAACCGGGTACACCCAACACCTGCTGCGATCGTTGCAGCCGCGTCAGCGCCGACAGCGCGACACCCGCGATCACCGCCCGCCCTTGCTGGTCGATCACCACGTTCGCCGGCTCGAGATCGCGCACCGTCACGTTGAGATCGTGCAGCCGCGACAGCGTGTCCCCGACCTCCAACCCGATCGCGAGCAGCGTCCCGATGTCGACGACGCCCACCTCGTTCAACAGCTCCGCGAGCGAACACCCGTCGATGCGCTGAAGGACGAGGTAGAAGCAGTCGTCCATCACCCCCGCGTCGAGGATCGGGACGAGGCCGGGGTGTTGGAGCGCGCGGAGCTGCGCGGCCTCCTGCATGAAGCGCTCACCGCGGAGCGGATCGGGGTCCGTGCCGGGCGGCCGCGGCACGACCTTCACGATGCCGTTCTGCCCGCGCGCGTCGCGGGCGACGAACATCGCCGTCCGTCCGGCGGCGTCGACGGCCGTCTCGACCATGAAGCGCCCCACGCGCCCCGGCCATGACTCGCGCTCCGTCACTGGACCGCCACTTTGCCACGTTCCGCGCGGCGGGGTTACCGCGCGACGCCCCGCCCCGCTATGCTCCCTCGGGCTCGTGACAGTCGACTGGGGCACGTCCGATCTCGGCGCGACCGGCGCGCCGCTCCCCGAGCGCATCGGTCCGTACCGGATCGCCCGGCGCATCGGGCGGGGCGGTATGGGTGTCGTCCTCGAAGCGCACGACGACGCCGGTCAGCGCGTCGCGCTCAAACTCATTCGACCCGCGGGGACCGAAGAAGAGCAGCAGCTCCTCGTCGCCCGCCTGCTGCGCGAGGCCGCCGCGATTCAGCGGGTCCAGCACCCCGGCGTCGTGCGGCTCATCCGCTACGGCGACGTGGACGGCGCGGTGTACCTCGCGATGGACTACGTGACCGGCGTGACGCTGAAGGCGATTCAGCGGCGCACGTCGCTCGACGCCGCCACGCTCCTCTCCCTCACGATGCAGCTCCTCACGACGCTGCAGCACCTGCACGCGGCGGGGATCATTCACCGCGACATCAAGCCGGACAACGTCCTCATCGACACCGGCGGCCGCGTCGTCCTCGCCGACTTCGGGATCGCGTTCCTCGCCGACGCCGCCGGCATCACGCGCCCCGGAGAGATCGTCGGGAGCGTCGGCTACCTCGCGCCGGAGTGCTTCGAGGGCGTCGCCCCGTCGCCGCGCTCGGATCTGTACGCGCTCGGTCGGCTCCTCTTCGAGATGGCCGCGGTGCTGCCGCGCGCGCGCCTCCCGCGCGACCTCCCGGTGCTCGAGCAGTTCGAGCGACGCATGCGCGTGGACTGGCGACGCTTCCCGACGCAGGCGCCGTGGCCCGCAGTGCGACTCGTGATCGAGCGCCTCCTCGCGCCGGATCCCGAGCTGCGCTACCCGTCGGCGCAGAGCGCGTTCGCCGCCGTCGCCCAGCTGCACTCCGAGCTCACCGGCGCTCCGGCGGAGACGGTCGCGCCGACGGCGCCGGACGTCTTCCACGAGGTGACCTGCTACGAGCCGGACGCCACGCTGTCCGCGTTCGTCGAGGGGCTCGACCTCCCCGCGCAGTCGTTCTGGGCGCAGGTGCGCGACGACGAGTCGCGCTTCGAGGCGATCACCGTTCCGCCCGACGGCCCCGGCTCTGGCCTCGCGCCGCCCCGCCGCGCGCGCCCCGACACACCCAACCCGAACGCGGCCGCGACCGGCGTCGACGTCGACTTTCGACCGGACGCCGCCGCGACCGGCGTCGACAGGGATCTCGGCGCGGCCGCGCGACCGCGGCTGTCCGACGACGCCGCGATCGCATCCGGCGACGACGACGTCCTCACCACCCTCCCCCCGTCCGAGCCCGCGCGACGCTCGGGCCCCCAGACGGTGATGCTCGGACTCGTGCTCGGCGCGCTGCTCGGGGCCGGCGCGCTCGCCGCCTACGAGCTGTGGCCGCAGCCGCCGATGGTCCTCGACCCCGACCGCGCCGCGGCCGCCGAGAAGCGGGCCGAAGACGCGATCGCGGAGGACGACCTCGCGACGGCCGAACACGCGCTCGAGCGCTGCGTGGAGTACGGGGGCAGCCCCACCTGCGCGCGCCGGCTGCAGATCGTCCGCGTGCTCCGCGGGCGCTGACTGGGGACGTCACCCCCCGGCTCTGGGGCCCCGAAACACCCGTGGTTCCGCTCGTTTGAGCCGATTCGCATCGGCCCGACCGCCTGTCTCGAACCTTGCATACGGGACAAAGGTCGCTATGCGCAGGATCTGGCCCGTACTCACGCTCGCTTCGACGCTCGGTTGTCGCGGCGTGATCGACGACCCCAAGACGACCGAGCTCGAGCGCCCCGGTGGGCCGGGCGGCTCCACGAGCCAGCCGATCTGCGTCGCCGGCGAACCCCGCGACCCGGGCCGCGTCACGATTCACCGCATCAACCGCGCCGAGTACGACAACACCGTCCGCGACCTCCTCGGGACGACCACACAGCCCGCGGCCGACTTCCCCTACGACGACCACGGCTACGGCTTCGACAACATCGCAGACGTCCTCTCCACCGCGCCGCTCCTCGTCGAGAAGTACGAGGCCGCGGCTGAGCTCCTCGTCGACGAGCTGCTCGCGACGCCCTTCGAAGGCCCCGTGCGCAGTCAGTTCGAGGCGGAAGATCTCGGCGGGAGCACCGGCGCGCTGTTCGGCGGCGGCACCGCTTGGAACCTCTACTCGAACGGCACGGTCTCGCAGACGTTCGAGGTCGAGATCCCCGGCGCGTACAACGTGTCGACGCGGGTCTTCGGCCAACAAGGCGGCCCCGACCCGGTGCGCATCGAGGTCACGATCGACGGCCGGTCGCTCGGCGGCGCGCTCGACGTCCCGGAGACGTCGGCGTCACCGCGCACGATCGAGGTGCGCGTCGACGACCTCACCGCGGGCACGCACACGCTCTCGGTCGCGTTCCTCAACGACTACTACGACGCCGACAACGGCGTGGACCGAAACCTCATCGTCGACTGGCTCGCGGTCGAAGGCCCGCTCGACTACAACCCGCCCGCGAACAACCCGGAAGCCTACGCGCGCGTGATGGTGTGCGATCCCACGGCGATGGATCGCGACGAATGCGCCGCGGAGATCGTCTCGCGCTTCGCGAAGCGCGCGTGGCGCCGGCCCGTGACCGAGGACGAAGTGAATCGCCTCGTCGCGCTCGCGAACATCGCCTTCGCGGAGGGCGACGGCTTCGACGTCGGCATCGGCCTGTCCCTGCAAGCCATCTTGCTCTCGCCGCACTTCCTCTTCCGCGTCGAACTCGACCCGGTCCCGACCTCGACCGAGCCGCACGCGCTCTCGCCCCACGAGCTCGCGACGCGCCTTTCGTACTTCTTGTGGAGCTCGATGCCCGACGATCGCCTCATGTCCCTCGCGGACGACGGGACGCTGCGCGACGAAGCCGTCCTCCGCCAGGAAGTCCGGCGCATGCTCGAAGACTCGAAGGCCGACGCGCTCGTCGACAACTTCGCGGGGCAGTGGCTCTACACCCGCGCGCTCGACGACGCGTTCCCCGACCCGAACGTCTACGAGACGTGGAACGACGAGCTCAAGGCGTCGATGCGCGCGGAGACGCGCATGTTCGTGAAGACGTTCCTCTCCGAGGACAAGAACTTCATCGACATGCTCGACGCGGACTTCATGTACCTGAACGACCCGCTCGCGCGGCACTACGGCCTCCCCGAGCCGGGGTCCCCGACCGAGCTCGTGCGCGTCGACATGACGGGCGCGCGCCGCGGCGGCTTCCTCACGCAGGGCACCTTCCTCACCGTGACGTCGCGACCGAGGCGCACCGCGCCGGTCATCCGCGGCAAGTGGATCCTCGAGCAGCTCCTCTGCGACGGCCCGCCGCCCCCACCCGCGAACGTCCCGGGCTTCCCGGAGGGCATGGAGGTGACCGGATCCGTCCGCGAACGCACGGAGGCACACCGCGCCGATCCGAGCTGCCGCGGCTGCCACGAGGTCATGGACCCGCTCGGCTTCGCGCTCGAGCACTACGACGGCGTCGGCGCCTGGCGCGACCGCGACGGCGAGTACGCGATCGACTCGACGGGCACGCTCCCCGACGGCCGCGCGTTCGCCGACGCACAAGAGCTCGCGCAGATCCTGAAGAGCGACCCGAACACTCCGCACTGCATGACGGAGCAGGCCTTCGTGTACGCGCTCGGGCGCGGGCACGAGGTCCACGACGTCTGCTCGATCTCGGACATCACCGAGGCGTTCAACGAAGGCGGCAACACCTTCTCGGCGTTGGTGGAGGCGATGGTGACGCACCCGTCCTTCACGATGCGACGCGGCGAGCCGGAGTGAGCGTGATGAAGAAGCCCTGGATGATCTCCCGACGAACCCTCCTCCGCGGCGCCGGCGCCGCGATCGGCCTCCCCGTGCTCGAAGCGATGCTGCCGAGCACCGCGCGCGCGCAGGCCGCGATGTCGCCGAAGCGCCTGCTCTTCTATTACGTCCCGTGCGGGATCCACATGCCGGCGTGGACGCCGGACCGAGAGGGCGCCGACTACGACCTCAAGGCGATCCTCAGCCCGCTCGAGACGCTGAAGGACGACGTCCTCGTCCTCACCGGCCTCGAGAACCGCAGCGCGCGCCCGGACGGCCCGGGCGATCACGCGTCCGGCACCGGCGCGTTCCTGACCTGCGCGCACCCGTTCAAGACGGCCGGCGCGAACATCCGCAACGGGATCTCGGTCGACCAGGTCGCGGCGAACGCGATCGGCTCCGAGACGCTGTACGCGTCTTTGCAGCTCGGATCGGACGGCGGCGGCGGCACCGGCGACTGCGACTCCGGCTACAGCTGCGCGTACGCGCGCAACATCTCGTGGGCGAGCGAGACGCAGCCGCTCCCGAAGGAGACGAACCCGCGCGCAGTGTTCGATCGCCTCTTCGGCGGCGCGGACCCGCTCGCCACGCTGGAGCAACAACAGCGCCGTCGCCTCTACCGACGCAGCATCATCGACTTCGTGAAGCAGGACGCCGCGACGCTGAAGACGAAGCTCGGCACGACCGACCGCCGCAAGATGGACGAGTACCTGACGAGCATCCGCGAGATCGAGCTACGCATCGAGATGGAGGGCAACGAACCGGTCTGCGCGGCGGAGCGCCCCGAGAGCGGCGGCGACATCTCCCAGCGCGTCCGCAACCTGACCGACATGATGGTGCTCGCGCTCCAGTGCGACTCCACGCGCATCATCTCGTTCATGCTCGGCAACGCGGGGCACAACCGGAGCTTCTCGTTCATCGGCGTCCCCGAGCAGCACCACGACCTGTCACATCACCAGCAGGACACGGAGAAGTTCGCGAAGCTCACCACGATCGGGACGTGGGAGGTCCAACAGTTCGCGATGCTCCTCGCGAAGATGAAGGACATCCAAGAGCCCGACGGCACGCTGCTCGACAACTCGCTCGTGTTCTTCTCCAGCGAGATCTCCGACGGCAACCGCCACAACCACGACGACCTCCCCGTCCTCCTCGCCGGCCGCGGCGGCGGCGCCGTGACCTCGGGGCGCCACATCCGCTACAACCGGGCGCCGATCGCGAACCTGTTCCTGTCGATGCTTCGATCGGTCGGGGTGCAGGACGCGAGTTTCGGTGCGGACAGTACCGGGACGCTCGAGGGGCTGAGTTAGGTTCGTTTGTTGGTCGTTCGTTTGTTGGTTTGATCGTCGGGGGAGGGAGTGCCCAGGTTCGGCTCGCTTTCGACGTCGGACGGGGACCTCACCTCCGGGAGGCCGCTCGACTCGCCGATCGCCGGCCCCTCGGCTGCGGTGGACGCCTCCGCACGGCGAGTCGATCTAGATTCCCTCCGGCGAGGTCCCCGCCCGCCGTCAGCGCTTCGCATCGCATGGTGCCTCGCACACGCATCCCGGTGGCTAATGGGACCCGGCGTGCCACGTTCGTTTTCCGCGCTGATGCGACGTGCTGCCCTGGTGCTCGCTCCGCTCCGGCGGCGGGCGCGTCGTCCTCGGTTCGGCCAGATCGGCGACGCTGTTCCCGGTGATCCAACGCTAGCGCTTCGCTGATCGCGGTGGGTCGGCTTGCGGCGCGGCGGTCGGACGACGTGCCCGCCACCTACGCTCCGCTGGACTCGGTGCTCCGTCCCCACCTTATCCGAGCGCGGCGATCGCTTGCGCCAAGGACTGCGCGCGCGCCACGAGGCGCGGAATGACGCGATCGAGGTCGCGGCCGAGGACGACGGTCTCAGCCGCGACGCTCGACCGAATGTCCGGAGGGAGAACGGGCGCATTCGTCTGAATCAACAGATCCGCATGGGCGGCAAAGCGCGCGCGACGATCGTCGACTTCGTCCATGCGAACGGCGCGATTCCAGTGCCCGCCACCGTAGCCGCGTTCGAAGAGCACGACGGCGGCCGCCGGCGCGACGTCGACCCCGGTTCGAGCTCTGACGAAGCGCGCCACCGAGAGGATGCTGTCCGCGTCCTTCTCGATGCCACTCAGCCGACCCGGCTTGCGGAGCTCCGCGTCGTGGCCCTCGATCTCGAAGGCGCCGACCGGCATCCACGGCAGCCCCGTCGCGCCGTAATCAACGCACCACACGAGATCGACCTGACGCTTCGCCGTCTCGAAAGCCGGCCGCACATCGAACTCTGCCGCGACCTTGAAGCCCGCACCGATCCCCGCCGCGATCAGCGCGTCATAGACCTCGTACTTCGTACGCCCCATCGCCCACGCCACTATACCGACCGTCGACGAAGCCATGCGTCCTGGCGCAGTACGAGCCACCGACGACGGCCGAGCAACGCGTCCAGCGAAGCTTAGGTGGCAGAGGTCGGATCACTGGGAAGGACGACGCGCCCGCCGCCGAACGCGGAGCGAGCGCCTGGACACCACATCGCGCGGCGCACGAAAGTAGCACCCGAGTCTCGACAGCCGCGCTCGAACGAGGTTTGGACGGGCACCGTGTCTAGCGGAGCGTAGGCGGCGGGCACGTCGTCCGACCGCCGTGCCGCGAGCCGACCCACCGCGATCAGCGAAGCGCGTAGGTCGGATCACCGGGAAGGGCGACGCCGATCTGGCCGAACCGAGGGCGACGCGCCCGCCGCCGAAGCGGAGCGAGGGCCTGGGCAGCACGCCGCATCAGCGCGGAGAACGAACGTGGCACCCCGGGTCTCACCATCCAGCGGAGGGCGCGTGCGAGGCACCACGTGATGCGAAGCGCTGACGGCGGGCGGGGACCTCGCCGGAGGGAATCTGGTCCGAAGGCGCCCGCGGAGCGGGCGATCTGAGGGCCGTGCCAAGCGCTCACGCGAAGCGTGAGGGCGTTATGGTCAGATCGACTCGCCGTGCTAGAGCGTCCACCGCAGCCGAGGGGCTACGCGATCGGCGAGTCGAACGGCCTCCCGGAGGTGAGGTCCCCGTCCGACGTCGAAAGCGAGCCGCACCTGGGCACTCCCTCCCCAATCCCTCCCGACGATCACCTCAATCACTCATCTTAGGCGCCTTACGCATCGCCTTCTTCTCGGACTGCTTCTTCTTGTCCGCGAGGCGCCTCCGCTTCGCGCCCTTGCCCGGGCGCGTCTTCGTGCGCTTCTTCTGTTCGACCAGGGCGGCCGCCATGATCTCCCGCATGCGACGGCGGGCCTCGGAGAGGTTCTTCGGGCGCTCGCGGTGTTTGTCGGCGGAGATCAACAGCTCACCGTCGTTCGTCAGGCGCGACGCCAAGCGCTTGAGGAGCTTCGCGCGGATCTCTTCCGGCAACGACGGTGAGTTCGCGACGTCGAAGCGCAGCGTTACGCGGGTCTCGGTCTTGTTGACGTGCTGTCCGCCCGGGCCACCGGAACGGGAGAAGGACATGTCGATCTCGCTCGACGGGATCTCGACGCCGCGGCCGATGTCCAGTGGCTCGTCCACGCCCGAAACCCCAAACACGCGACGCCGACCGCAGAGGCCGGCGACGGCTCAGTGCGCGTGCTCGTAGCCGCCCGCCGCGCCGCCCGCGCCGCCGTCACCGTCGGCGCGATCCACGCGACCCGTGCCGGCGGCCGTCGCCGGCGGCGCCGTCTTGTCGCGCACGCCGCCCGACTTGGCTTCGTCGCGACCGAGCACCGCGAGGAGATCCGACTTTCCGAAGTCCGCGTCGTCGCGGCTGTACACCGGCTTCGGGTGGAAGCCGCTGTCCATGCGAATCGCGTCGCACGGGCACGCCTCGACGCACAGCCCGCACACCACGCACCGCAGCTCGTCGATCTCGAACACGACCGGGAACTTCTCGATGTTGTGGTCCTCGGTCTCGCCCGCGACGATGTGGATGCACCGCGCCGGACACGCCGTCTGGCACATGAAACACGCCACGCACCGGGGCGCGCCATCCTCGCGAGGCACCAGGCGATGCATCCCGCGGAAGCGATGCGGATACTCCACCTTCACGTCCGGGTACTCGATGGTCTGCGTGTACTTGTCCTTGCCGCCGAAGACGTTCTTGAAGAAGTGGCGCACCGTCGCGCCCAGCCCCTCGACGATGCCGGGGACGAAGAGCTTCTCCTGCGGAGGGATCTCGCGCGAGACGTGCGCGATCTCGATCTTGCCCTGCTTCACTTCGCCCATACGAACCTCGCGAACCTCATTGTAGCGCCAACACCACCGCCGCCGTCACGACGAGATTCACCAACGACAGCGGGAGGAGACGCCGCCAGCCCAGGACCATCACCTGGTCGTAGCGGAACCGCGGCAGCGTCCAGCGGATCATCAGCTGGAACCAGCAGAAGAACAGCAGCTTGAACACGAACGCGCCGAACCGGATCACCGTCGCGGCGAGGTCGCCGATCTGCCACACCGTCCCCCACGGGAACACGAAGCCCGCCTCGGTGAGCGCGCCGTGGGCGTGGGCGTCCATCAGGTACGGGACCTGCCAGCCGCCGAAGAACAGCGTCGTGGTGAGGCCCGCGATCACGATGACCTCGATGTACTCCGCCATGAAGAACATCCCGAACTTCATCCCGGAGTACTCCACGAAGTAACCGACGATCTCCGACTCACCCTCCGCCAAGTCGAACGGGACGCGCTTGTTCTCCGCGATCGCCGCCGTGAGGAAGATGATGAACGACAGCGGCTGAACGAAGATGCCCCACGCCGGCAGCCAGCCGCCGAAGTGGTGCCCCTGCTCGACCACCATCGCGTTCGGCTCGAGCGTCCCCCAGATCAGGACGAGGCCCATGATCGACAGGCCCATCGTGACCTCGTACGAGATCATCTGCGCGGAAGCGCGCAGCCCACCGAGCATCGCCAGCTTACTCGCCGACGCGTACCCCGCGAGCGTCACACCGAACACCGCGAGCGAGCTCACCGCGAAGATGTACACGATGCCCGCGTCGATCCGCGCGACCTGCATCCCGTAGCGCTGCCCGTCGATCACGACGTCGGGCCCGAACGGGATCACCGCGAACGTGACGAGCGCAGGCAGCAGCGCGACGAACGGCGCGATGTTGTAGAGGAACCGATCTGCGCGCGCGTTGATCGTGTCCTCCTTCGTGATCATCTTGATCGCGTCGGCCAGCGGGTGGAGCAGCCCGAACGCGGTGTAGTTCTTCCCGAACAGACTCAGCCCCGCGCGGTTCGGCCCGACGCGGTCCTGGATCATCGCCGACTGCCGACGCTCCGCCCACGTGAGCGGGCCCGCGAGCCCGACGCACAGCAACAGCATCACGCCGATGCAGAGCAGCTGCCACAGATAGGGAAAGTAGGCGCCCATCACTTCAGCTCGCCTTCGCCACTTCCGGGGTCGGCACCGGGGCGTCTTCTTCGGATTCGAGCATCACGCCCCACGGCCCGAGCTCGAGCGGCCGCACGTCCCCGAGCAGGTTCGTGTGTTTCTTGAGCTCGTTGAACGCCGTGACCCAGTTCTTGATCCGCCACTGCGCTTCGCCGCCGACCGCGGCCGCGGTGAACGTCGCCGCGTCGATCGCCGAGCGTCGCCCCTTCACCGGCTTGATGGCGCGATTCACGCGCTGCATCCGGCCGTCGTGGTTCACGAACGTGCCGTCCTGCTCCGCGAACGAGGCGAGCGGCAACACGAGGTCCGCCGCGCGCGAGCTGGCGTCCCAGTTCGACGTCCACGCCACGACCGAGATCTTCTCGAGCGCCGCGAGCCACGCGTCGTTCGGCGTGGGGTAGTCGCTGCCGACCATCAGGAGCGTCTTCACCGCGCCCTTGTCGATCCCGCGGCGGAGCAGCTCCGGCCCCTCGTCGAAGATCGAGTAGCCCTCGAGCACCAGCTCGGCGCCCGCGCGGTTCGGGTTCTGGTCCGGGACGCGCAACAGATCGTCGCCCTCCCAGTCCTCGCGGCCGAGGATCGCGTACGTGTCGACCTGCAGCACCTGCTCCGCGAGCTCGACGAACGCCGTCACGCCCTCCGTCGTCAGCTGCGCCGACAGCGACATGCCGAGCGTGCCGTCCGTCTCGCCCACGTAGCCACCGAGGAGCTCGGCGAGCTTCGTCTTCGCCTGCTCCCACGTGATCGGCGCGAGCTTGCCGTCCGCGCCCTTGGCGTGGGGGACGGTCACCTGGGTCTCGGTGTCGTGGATGCGCTTGTAGCTGAGGCGCCCCGCGTCGCAGAGCCAGCCCTGGTTCACGAACTCGTTGTCGCGCGCGCGGTAGCGCTGCACGGCGTCGTTGTAGTGGTCGACGATGATCGAGCAGCCCCGCGCGCAGCCCGCGCACACGCTGTCGGCGGATTTGAGGAACCAGGAGCGGACCTTGAACCGGAAGTCGCGGCTGGTGAGCGCGCCG
>JAUHYN010001302.1 GCA_030426505.1 bacterium
CCTGGACCGTCATCGCGAGGGACTCGAACATCGATCAGCCCCACACCGACTGCAGCACGGCGAACATCGTCTCGACGAAGCGAGCGTGCTGCTGCATCGACCACAGCGCGGAGGCGGCGAACAGCGCGGCGCCGATCCCGAGGGCGAGCGGCGCGAGCCGATGCACGAGAGGTGTAGACGGGGACATGGGCGCGAGGGTAACCCGGGAGGGTCGCGCGCGCCTTCCTGGCACAGGTTCCCGCGGACTTCCGCGGTGATGCAGAGGCCCCGTACCTACGTCAGACCGCAGAAAGTAGCTTCCAGTCCGCAGCAAGATCTCCCGAGCGCATCAGGCGCTGAAGCGTCTCACCGAGGAACCGCCGGCTGCCCGCTGGTCCCTGAAAGCTAGAACGAGATCTGGCAGTTGCCTTCGACGCAGAGCTCGGGCGCCGGGCAGTCGATGTCCTCCGTACACTCCGGGCCACCGTCGCGGACGCCGCCGTCGCGGAACCCCGCGTCCGGGATCGGGCCGCCGTCCGGCGCGGGGCCTCCGTCCATGTCCGGGCCGCCGCCGTCGGGGACGCCGCCGTCCATCTCCTCTTCGTCGCAGTCCTCGCCCTCGGTGCGAATCGCGGTGTCGAAGTGGACGCGGGCGTTCGCGCCGAAGATCACTTGGCGCGCGAACAGGGCGCCGTAGAGCTCGGCCGAAGCGCCGAACTCCACGAGCGCGCGCGGCGCGTAGAGGTTGCCGCCGAAGCGCGCGGAGGCGGAGAGGTCGATCGTCCCGCTCCCCCCGACGTAGGTGCGTACGCGCGCCGGGGCGTCCGGCGTACCGAAGCGCGCCGAGGCGCGCACGGCGAGGTCGCCGCGGACGAAGAGGTCGAGCTCGCCATCTTCGTCGACGATGTCGATCGACAGCGGCCCGTCGATGTCCATGTCGCCGTCCACGAACAACACCACGCGGCCTTCGATGCGGAGCGTGAGGCCGTTCGTGGAGAGGATCTGCGTCAGGTAGTAGCGCCCGCAGGGGAGCGTGATGCTCGCGGGGCCCGTTCCGTCCTGCCACGTCGTCGAGGTGAGCACGCGCGGCGCTTCGTCGTTGTCGTTGTTCGCCGGGTCGGACGCCCACGAAGTGAGCGCCGCGATGTCGAGGATCTGATCGTTCTCGCAGGGGCACGGCGGCGCGGTCATCACCGGGCCGCGCGTGATTCCGCCGGTGACCTGCACCTGGTTCGCGACCGTCGCGGTCGCCGGCACCTTGAGCGTGCCGTCGATCCGGAAGCGGCCCGTGACGTCGCCGTTGAAGAAAGCGTTGCGCCCGATGCGCGTGCTGGAGTCGTCCTGCACCGCGTCGCCGTTCGCGTAGACCGTCCCGATCACTTCGCCGTCGGGGCCGACCGAGAAGCCGCCGCCGTGGATGAACGCCGAGCCGCGCGCCGTCAGCTTTCCGCGGATGTCGAGCGCACCGTTGAGCCCTAGGCTCCCGTCGTCGAGGAGGTTCGCGCCGCCGTACGGGCCGACGTTCGAGTCGAACGCGTCGATCGAGAGCTGCGAACCGACCGTGATCGTCTCGCACGCGCAGAGGCCGAAGCGGAACGTGTCCTGCGCGATCTCGCCCGCGATCTCGCCGCCGCCGCCGACCACGACCACGCTGCCGGAGCCGCTGCAGAACTCGGATCGCGTCTGCATCAACGGGTCGCCGCCGTCGCGCCCGCCGCCGTCTCCGTCGCCGCCGCCATCGCCGGTCCCGCCGCCGCCGTCGTCGCCGACGCTCCCGTCTCCGCCTCCGCTGCTCCCGTCCCCGCCGCCGCCGTTCACGCCCGCGTCACGGCCGTCGCCGCCGCCGCCGGGCGGGTCGTCCGGACACGCCTGGAGTAAGAGGCCGATGAGCAGGAAGAGGATGGGGCGACGCACGCTCGCAGCGTAGTCGTTGTCGTTCGCTCACCCGAAGTCCGCGCACGCTACGTTTCGAATTCCCCGAACAACACCAGCGCGGTCATGGGGGCGATGAGATCTTGCAGAGTCGCGCCCTTCAGCAACACCGCGCGCAGGATCTGGACGTAGTAGCGCACAGGGTTCACCGCCGACAGCGTGCGGATCCAGTCGGGCATGTTCTCTACGGGGCTCATGAATCCCGACAGGAGGATCGCCGGCATGATGAAGAAGAAGCCGCCCAGGATGGCCTGCTGCTGGTTCTTCGCCATCGTGCTGATGAAGACGCCCGTCCCGAGCGTGCTCATCAAATAGAGCACCGTCCCCAGGAAGAGCGCGAACAACGAGCCGCGCACGGGCACGTCGAACACGTGCGTCCCCACCGAGATCACGACGCCCGCCGCGACGAGACCGATCGCACCGAACGGGATCACCTTCCCGAGGAGCAACACCAT
>JAUHYN010001303.1 GCA_030426505.1 bacterium
GAGACGCGGCGTCGACGGCGGCATCGAGCCTCCGCGCGAACATGTTCTAGTCTCCGTCGTTGTCCGAGAAGGTCGTCGTCACGCCGAGCTGACTCGCGAGGTCGGCCGCGATGAGGCGGAGCAACGCACGCAGCGCGACGAAGGCCTCCTCCACCAGCTCGGGGCTATCGAGGATCGCCTGCGAGAGCGGCTCGGGGATGCGGTCGAGCGCGGCGCGCGCCGCGGCGATCTGGCCGGTGATCCGGAGATCGAGCGTGGGGTTCGCGTCGATGACGAGCGACGCGATGCCGCCGCTCTGGTGCGTGCCGTAGTCGCCGGTGTAGATCGCGGCGACCCCCTCCAACCCGGCCTTCACGTCCGCGAGCGCCGCACCGCTTCGGCGCACCTCGATCGCGTCGAGCTGCGGGACGCCGCCGTCGCGTCGCCCGAGCGGCTTCGCGAGGCGCTCGCCCTCGAGGAGTTGGAGCGCCTCGATCGACGAGTTCACGAGGTCGTCGATCGCCATCGTCCCCTCGTCGGCGAACTCGGCGCGGTAGTCGTCACCGTCCGCGCGCCACGCGCGCACGAGGCGCTCGGTCTGCGTGACGAGGTCGTCCGCGAGCGCGTCGATGTACTGGCAGCGACGCGCCGGCGCGGCGTCCCCGAGCGCGGCGAGGATCTCGGCGTCCGTCCCCTCCCACAGCAAGTACTCGAGGACCGGGAGCCCGCGCGCGGCCACGCCGAGGCCCGCGATGTACGCGGCGTCGATCGGCGCGCTGCCTTCGAGGACCTCGAGGAGGTCGTCTTCGCGCAGCGGGAGGAACTCGATCGCGTTCTTGATGCGCAGGTCGCGCACGGGTCCGAGCTCGTAGACCTCGGCGACGCGCCACGGGCGCCGCACGGCCTTCCACGCGTCGCGCGTGGCGGCGAGCGCGCTCGCGTTCCGCTCTTCGCACAACACGTTCGTGGTGGCGGCGAGCTCCGAGGCTTCGAGCGCGAGCTCCTCGTAGCTGGGGATGATGACGGCGTCGGTCAGCTCGGCGACGAGCGCGGCGCGGTCGACGGTCGACTGGGTGACGGGATCCGAACAGCCGGCGACGACGGCGCCGACGATCACGAGCCAGTGGGTTCTCACAGCGACTCCAAGAAGGCCACGACCGCGACCCGCTCGTCGACGGAAAGGAGACGGAACGCCTCTTTGGACGATTCGGCCTCTCCACCGTGCCAGAGGATCGCTTCCTCGAAGGACGCCGCGCGCCCGTCGTGCAGGAGCTCGAGGTGGCGATTCACCGTCGGGAGGAGCCCGATGCCCCACAGCGGCGGCGTGCGCCACTCGCTCCCCGTGGCCAGCGCCTCCGGGCGCCCGTCCGCGAGGCCTTCGCCCATGTCGTGCAGCAAGAGGTCCGTGTACGGGTGGATCGTCTGGCCCGCGAGGACCTCGAAGTCGGCGTCCGCCGTCGTCACGAACGTGTCGACGTGGCACCCCGCGCACCCCATCTCGAAGAACAACACCTCGCCGCGCAGCGCGTCGGGGTCCTCGAGCGCGCGCCGCGCCGGGACCGCGAGGAGGCGATCGTAGTCGGCGACGTTGTCGAGGATGACGTCGAGCAGCTCCGGATCTCCGCCGGAGATCGCGTCGCGACACGGAGCCTGCGCGTCGGTGCATTCGCCGTCCGTGAAGATCGACGAAGTGATCCCGATGTCCCCGAGGAACGCGCCCGCGGACTGTTGCCGGATGTTCGGCATCCCGGCCTTCCACCCGAAGCGGCCGATCGTCGCCTCCTGTCGCTCGATGTCGAACGCCTCGTTGGGGCGCCCGGAGATCCCGTCACCGTCCGCGTCGTCCGGATCGGCGAGCGCGAGGAGGTCCTCTTCGGGGATCGCCTCGAGGAGCCCGAGGCCGTAGACGACCGGCGCGACGCGCGGGCTCGTGAGGACGTCGTCCGCCATCGGGCCGTAGCCGAGGTCTTCGATCGTGAACGTCGGGCGACGCAGCGTGTACGGCGCGCCGTCGTCGTAGCGCCCCTTCACCGTGGTCCAGCGCAACCCGACGAAGGCCTCGGCGCTCACGCCCGCGATGGCGTGGTTCTGGAGCTGGTCGCCGTAGGTCGGCTCGGGCCGCACGCCGAAGCGCGCGCGGTGCTCGGCGTCGGCGGGCACGCTCACGCGCACGAGCATCGAGAGCATGCCGTCGTCGCCCTCGGGTGGACGGCCGCGCCCGTCTTTGATGTGGCACGACTGGCAGGACATCGTGTTGAACAGCGGGCCGAGGCCGTCGCGCGCGGTGGTGCTGGCCGGCGCCGTGACCCACGCGTTCTGGAAGAACGAGTTGCCCGCGAAGAAGTCGCCGCGACGCGTGAGCGCGAGGTTCGGCGC
>JAUHYN010001304.1 GCA_030426505.1 bacterium
AGCGGCACGCCGGATCGTTGCACGCCGCCGCCCGCGGGATCCTACAGCGACCTCCCGGCCGGCGCGTTCGGCCACGACGCGGCGGAGAAGCTGCGCACGCTCGGTGCGCTGTGGGGCTGCGCGCCCGGGCAGTTCTGTCCGTCGCAGCCGATCACCCGCGCGGAGCTCGCGTACGTGATCGCGCGCGTCGACTCGATGAGCTTCAACGCGCCGTCGTCGTCCTCGTTCGGCGACGTGGGGCGCAACCACTGGGGCTTCAGCGAGATCGAGGAGGTCGCGTCGCGCGGCTTCATCACCGGCTGCGCGAGCAACCGGTTCTGCCCGGACGACGGCGTCTCACGCGCGGCCGGCGCGGTGTTCGTGCGTCGCGCGCTCGGGCTCGCGGATCGCACGCCGTCATCGGCGACGTTCAACGACGTGCCGCTGTCGCACTGGGCGTCGAAGGCGATCGAGCGCCTCGCGGCGCGCGGCGACGTCCGCGGCTGCGCGACGGATCGCTACTGCCCGACCGACTCGCTCACGCGCGCGCAGGCCGCGGTGTTGGTGGTGCGCGCGTTCCGCTTGTAGCAGGCCCCTACTCGACGGGTAGTCCGAGCTGCCGCCACCGTAGCATCCCGCCCGAGAGGTTCGCGACGCGATCGAAGCCGGCCTTCTCGAGGATCGCCGTCGCCTTCGACGAGCGCGCGCCGGACTGACACACCGCGATCACCGGCTTGTCCTTCGCGAGCTCGCACGCGCGTTCGACGAGGTCGTCGAGCGGGACGAGCTCGGCGCCCGAGATGTGGCCGAGCTCGCCGTCGAATTCGGTCGCGCTGCGGACGTCGAGGACGTGGACGTGAGCGCGGTTTTCCGCGACCCAGTTCGGCTCGACTTCCCACACGCCCGCGACGGTGCGGACGAGCGGGCCCCAGTCGGGCTCTTCCGGGAGCTCGTCGCCGAGGCGACCGCACACGAGGTTGGCCGGCACGGCGACGTCGATCTTGCGCGGGTGGGGGAGGCCAAGGTTGTTCATGTAGCCGACGAAGTCCTCTTCGCGTTTGTCGTCGCCCACGCGCGGGTTGTGCGCGCGCTCTTCGGCGACCGTCGTGGACGTGCGGCCTTGGTAGTCGTGCGCCGGGTACAGGCGACAGTCTCCGGGGAGCGTGAAGATCTGCTCGCGGATCGATCGGAAGAGCCGCGCCGGGTCGCCCTGCTGGAAGTCGGTGCGGCCCGTGCCGCGCACCATCAACGCGTCGCCGGTGAACGCCATCGACTGATCCGGGAGCACGTAGGTGACGCAGCCGTCGGTGTGTCCGGGGGTCGCGCGCACCTCGAGGGCACACGCGCCGAACCGGATCACGTCGCCGGCCTCGACGTACGTGTCCGCGCCCTCCGCACCGGACGCCTTCGACACCACGATCTTCGATCCCAACCGCTGCTTCAGCAGCCACCCCGCGGTGACGTGATCCGCGTGCGCGTGGGTCTCGATCGTCGCGACGAGGCGCAGGTCGAGCTCGCGCACGATCGCCATGTCGCGGAGGTACTGCTCGAGCACGGGGTCGATCAGGACGGCCTCGCGCGACTCGGGATCCGCGAGGAGGTACGTGAACGTCCAGGACCCGGGATCGAACAGTTGGCGGAACAGCATGGGCCGACCCTGCCACGACCCCGGCCGCGCCGCACGGTGGTCAGCGCGCGCGGCCCTTCACGATCGCGCGCACCAGCGACACCCCGAGCCAGACCCACGGCGCGCCGTGCATCGCGAGGTCGAACCAGTCCTTCGGCGCCATGCCGTTCGCGCCGCCCGCGACCCACCGCAGCTTCCCGACCAGGTGCGGCTCCGGGACGAACGGCGCGAGGCCGAGCGTGACGCACGCGAGCGCGGGGACGAACAGCGAGCGCGCGACGGGATTCACGCGCGCGGGTCCTGCGGGCCTTCGACCTGCACGACCTCGACACCGTGTTCGACGAGGTACGTGCAGCCGTTCTCGCCGACGTAGCCGCCCGCGACGACGAGCACGCGTTGGATGCCCGCGTGGTGGATCAGCTTCGCGCACAAGAGGCACGGTTCGCCGGTGACGAGGAGCCACGCGTCGCGCGTGCGCACGCCGATTTCGTCGCCGGTGTTGCTGCCGGATGACCTTGCGGGGATCAATCACCTTTCGATTGTGACGCCGAGGGAAGTTGAGGCCGTGCTCACGCTGCAGGTGGAGCGGATTGAACTGACGCCGCGCGTGCCGGTGAAGGTGATGACGTCGCCGACGGAGGCGGGGCGGTTTCTCGTGGACGTCGAAGAGCAGTTCGTGGACATCACGCTGTCCGGCCCGCGGGATGTGATGACGCAACTGGAGAACAGCAACGAGCTGTTCGCGG
>JAUHYN010001305.1 GCA_030426505.1 bacterium
AGGCGCCCGGTGTCGATCGGGTACTTGTCGAGCGGGCTCCCGTAGTTGTCGTACTCGGCGCCCTCGGCGTTCGGATCGATCTTCCGGGGCGGCCCGATCAACTCGAGCAGGTAGTCTTTCTGGTCGCGCCCCGCCGCGTGCGCGAGCTCCGCCGCGAAGCTCTGCACCGCGAACGCGTGGTAGATGTTCGCGACCGAGCGCAGCCACCCGATGCGGATCTTCGCCGGCGCCGCGCCGCTCTCGAGCCTCAGGTTCGGGACGTCGAACGGGTTGTCGGAGGCGCCGAGCCTCAGCTCGCCCCACGTCGGCGCGTCTTGGCTCGGATCGAACGTCGAGGCGATCGGCGGGAACACCGTCCGGTGCAGGAACGCGACGCACTTGCCCGCCGCGTCGAGGCCACCCTCGAGGCGCTGCGCGCTGACCGAGTGATAGTACGCGTGCTTCAGGTCGTCCTCGCGCGTCCACACGACCTTCACTGGCTTGCCCACCTCGCGCGCGATCAACGCAGCCTCCGCGAAGAAGTCCGGCTTCGACTTGCGACCGAACGCACCGCCCAACCAGGTCTGGTGAATCGTGACGTCGTCCTCCGGGACGCCGCAGACCTTCGCGACGGTCTTCCGCGCGCCCTGCGGCGTCTGCCCGCAGCCCCAACACTCGACCTTGCCGTTCGTCCACCGCGCCGCCGCCGCCGGCGGCTCCATCGCGGAGTGCGCGAGGTGCGGGACGTAGTACTCCGCCTCGATGCGCTTCTTCGCGGAGTCCAGCGCGGCGTCCACGTCACCGCGGTTGCGACGCACCTCCCCCTTCTTCCGCGCCGTCGCGAACATCGCCTCGGCGTACTGCTCGGAGTCGTAGTCGGCGTTCGGCCCCGCGTCCCAATCGATGCGCAGCGCGCGCCTCCCCTGGATCGCCGACCACGTGTCACGCGCGATGACCGCCACACCCCCGAGCGGAGAGAACGCGGCGGGCGGCGACAGATCCGGCAGCCGCACCGTCTTCACCACGCCCTTCACCTTCTTCGCAGCCGCGTCGTCGACGGTGCGCACCTTGCCGAACACCTGCGGCGGGCGCGCGACGACGGCGTACAGCATGTCGGGGAGCTGGAAGTCTTGGCCGAACGTCCCCTCGCCGCGCGTGATCTTCGGGACGGTGAGCGACGGGACGTGCTTGCCGATGTAGCGCCACTTCTCGCGCGGCTTGAGCTTCAGCTCGCTCGGCTTCGGGAGCGGCAGCTTCAACGCCTCGGCGATCAGATCGCCGTACGCGATGCGCTTCTTGTTCTTCGTGTGGACGACGAAGTGCTGCTCACCCCGCACCATCGACGGCTTCGTCCGCCACTTCTTCGCCGCGGCGCGCTCGAGCATCGTGCGCATCGCCGCGCCGGCCATCCTGAGGCGCGTGAAGTTGTTCCGAACCGAGCGCGACCCGTCGGTGTTCTGATCGCCGTAGCGCGGGTGCCCCTCCGCCTGGACGATCTCGATGCGCGACCAGTCGGCCTCGAGCTCCTCGGCGAGGAGCTGGGCCATCGACGTCCAGACCTGCTGCCCCATCTCCGCGCGGTGGCAGGTCAGGCGCACCGTGCCGTCCGCTTCGATCGCGATGAAGAGCGACGGCGTCGCGTCGCCGCCCTCCACGCCCGCGAGGCCCTCGGCCGCAGCGGCGTACGCGCGCCCACCCCCGCGGAGGGTGAGGCCCAGGACCAGCGCGCCGGCGCCGCCGACGAACGCTCTCCGATCGAGCGAGAAGTAGGAGCGCTCCGGCGTCTCGGTGAACATCGGTGCGCAGCCTCCAACGCCTGAGCGGTGGGCACAAGGACCGGCTCTCCCCCCTGAGACCGCGCGCGCGCCCGTCGGTGGCTCAAGTTCGTACGGCTCGAACCGATACGTAGGACATGGCCCTCATCGCCGGCTGCGGCCTTTTCATCATCGAGCGCGTCCTCCCCCGGATCGCGTCCCGCGAGCGGATGCTGAGCATCGCCCGGATGTCCATGAACTGGGACATCGACGACGTCGTCCGCCACCTGAAGCAGCACGACGTCGACTACAAGAAGAAGCACGAGAAGCGGATCCGCGCCGGCGGCCCGCGGTACTCCTCACGAGACTTCTACAAGCTGCTCGGGTTCAAGCACTACGACGACGTCGATCTGCACGAGACCGAGGGCTGCACGATCGTCCACGACCTCAACCAACCCATCCCGGACCGAATGCGGAACCATTACGACTTCGTGGTGGAGGTCGGCACCATCGAGCACATCTTCGATATGAAGACGGTCATGCACAACATCTCGAGCGCCGTGAGCGAGGGCGGGATCGTCTGCCACCTCGCGCCGCTCGACGCGTTCAATCACG
>JAUHYN010000140.1 GCA_030426505.1 bacterium
ATCCGCTCGGCGAGCGCGAGCGCCGTCGCGTCGTCCGGCGCTTCGTCGGCCTCCAGCTCCAGGAGTCGGACGATGCGCTCGGTGTCCCCGCGGCGCTCGTGGAGTTTCATCAGGCGCCGCCGCGTCTCCTTGTGCTGCGGCTCGGTCTCCAGGATCGCCCAGTAGACGCGGATCGCATCCTCGGTTCGGTCGAGGACGTTCCCGTAGATGTGCCCGAGCTTCAGGCGCATGTACGTCCTGAGCAGGGCGTTGTCCGTCGCCTCGCATACGTCTTCGTACGTATCGGACACCGTGACGAGGTCGCCGCTCATCAGGCCGAGCCGCATCACCTCGTCGAGGAGCTCGCGATCCTCCGGCGCGTGCTGGACGGCGCGGGTGATCGCGGCGAGCGCGCGCGGGAGGTCGCCGAGTTCGAGCTCGTAGATGCGCGCGAGCTCGCGCTCGAGTCGGACGCGGTGCGGACCGACCCGGCGATCCTTCGCGGTGACTTCGAGGATCTCGGCGAGCTCGTCGAAGCGCTCGCGCTCCCGGAACACGTCTTCGATCTGGCCGAGGACCTCGGGGTTCCCGCCGTCGTCGGCGAGCGCGGCCTTGAGGTAGGCGAGCGCGCGGGCGTGATCCTCGAGCGGGCCGAGGTGCAGCTCGGCGAGTCGGAGCGACAACGCGGCGCGGACACGCGGGTCCTCCTGGTGGAGGATCAGATCGCCGATCGCGACGGCGACCTCGTCCACGCGGTTGGTCTGGCGGCCGAGCTGTTCGAGCCGGGTGACGATGCGGATATTCGTCGGGGTGAGCCGGACGGCGCGGAGCACCTCGGTGAATGCGGCGTTGGCGTCGTCGAGCCGCTCGGCGAGGAGCTCGGCGATGTACAGGTGGAGGGTCGTCCGCTCGCCCCCGTCGAAGCTGGTCTCGAGGCGGCGCCGGTACACGGCGATGAGATCGTCCCAGCGCTTGAGGTCGTGGAGGATCAGGCCGAGCGCGAACAGCGCCCGGCGGTGCTCGGGCTGCATCTCGAGCACCGCCTCGTAGGCCTCGGCGGCCTTCGGGAGGTCGTCGACTTCTTCCTCGTAGACCAGCGCGGCCTCGACGAAGGAGTCGATCGCGAGGTCGAGGTCGCCGTCGGTGAGGGCGATGCCCCGCTCGAAGAACGCCTCGGCGTAGGCCGAGAAATCGCCCTCCTCCCGCGCGGTCGCGCGGACGGACTCGGCGGCGTCCTGCGAAGTCGGATCACTCCGCAGGGCCTCGATGTGCTCCGACAGCCGACCCAAACGTGGCGAAGGTACACGAGGTCCGAGAGCGCTGAAAGCTGGTGCGGATCCGGGTGTTCTCGCGCCTTGGCGGGCCTTAGAAGAACGCCGCGAGGCCGGTGACCTCACGCCCGATCACGAGGGTGTGGATGTCGTGCGTGCCCTCGTACGTGTAGACACTCTCCAGGTTCGCCATGTGGCGGAACACCGGATACTCGTCCGCGATGCCGTTCGCGCCGAGGATGTCGCGGGCGACGCGCGCCGTCTCGAGCGCCATGCGCACGTTGTTGCGCTTCGCGACGCTGACCTGCACATGGTTGTGTTTCCCGGCGTCCTTCAGGCGGCCGAGCTGCACGACGAGGAGCTGCGCCTTGATGATCTCGCTGATCATCTCCGCGAGCTTCGCCTGCACCAACTGGAACGACGCGATCGGCTTGCCGAACTGCACGCGCTCCTTCGCGTAGTCGAGCGCCGCGCGGTAACACGCGATCGCCGCGCCGACCGCGCCCCACGCGATCCCGTAGCGCGCCTGGTTCAGGCACGACAGCGGCCCGCGCATCCCTTCGATGTCGAGCATGTGATCCGCCGGGACGCGCACTTCGTCGAACACCAGCCCGCTCGTCACCGACGCACGCAGCGAGAACTTCCCTTCGACGTCGTACGTCGTGAAGCCGGGCAGCCCCTTCTCCACGACGAACCCACGCACGTCCTTGGGCGCCGTGCCGCCGACCTTCGCCCAGACGACCGCGACGTCCGCGACCGAGCCGTTCGTGATCCACAGCTTCTCGCCGGAGAGGACGTAGTGGTCGCCGTCCTTCACCGCCTTCGTGATCATGCCGCCCGGGTCGGAGCCGTAGTCGGGCTCGGTGAGGCCGAAGCACCCGATGAGCTGACCCGCCGCCATCTTCGGCAGGTAGCGCTCCTTCAACATCTCGCTGCCGTACTTCCAGATCGGGAACATCGCGAGCGACCCCTGCACCGACGCGAACGATCGCAACCCGGAGTCACCGCGCTCGAGCTCTTGCATCGCGAGCCCGTACGTCGTCCCGGACAACCCGGGGCAGCCGTAGCCCGACAGGCTCGTGCCGAGCAGCCCCATCTCCCCGAGCTCGGGCGCGAGCTCCTTCGGGAACGTCCCCGCGCGGTAGTGCGGCGTGACGATCGGGAGGAAGCGCTCGTCGACCCAGCGCGCGACGCTGTCGCGCACCATGCGCTCGTCCTCGGAGAGGAGCGAGTCGACGTTGTAGAGATCGGTCCCGTGGAACGGTTCGGCCATGTCGGGACGTTAGGTCCGCGAGGCGCCCGAAGTCGAGCCTACTTCTTCTTCGTGAGCGGGATGTCGAGCGACTCCGGGATGTCGGCCGCCGCGCCGAATTCGACCTCGTACGGCTCGTAACCCGGCGCCACGACCCGAACCGTCACCGCCCCGGACTCCGGGAGGTCGTCCAATTCGATGCGCGTCCCCGACCCGGACTCCCGCCCGTTCACGTACACCGTCGCGTCGACCGGGACGATCAGCTTCGGGCTCACGCGGTCGAGCGCCACCGTCAGCGTATACGTCCGCCCGCGCGCGATGCCCTCCGTGATCTCGCGCTGCGCCGATCGGAACCCAGACTTCGAGAACTCGATCAGGTGCCGCTCGCCCGGCGCGACCTTCACCTCGACCGGCGTCGTCCCGCGCGGCGTCGAATCCACCAGCACCGACGTCCCCGGCGGAGACGAGTCCAGCTTGAGCTTCGGCCAGAACGCCGTCGTGAACAGCCACGCGTACCCGAGCCCGAACACCATCGCGAGCGCGAGCATCGCGAGACCGAGCGTCACCCCGTGACGCGCGAAGAAGCTGGGCGGCGTGGGCGTGTGAGAAGGCACGCCGTACGGCCCGCTCGCGCGCGCGTGCGGCGGCGGCAACATCCCGGGCGGCGACGACGACGGCGGAGGCGTCACACCTGGATTCGACGCGTGGTTCCCGTAACTCGGCGCCGCGGCCGTGCCCCCGGCCGGTGAGTGGTGCGCGTTGCGCGTCGCGACCGCGCGGCGCGCGGCGGCGTCGTCGTCCCACTGCAGCGCGTTGGCGTCGAGCTCGCCCGCCATCCAACGCCCCGTCGCGGCGCCGACGTCGTTGTTGATCGGCGCAGAGGCCTGCGGCTTCGGTTGCGCGACCGGCGGCCGTGGCCCGGACGGCGCGACGGTCGGCAGCTCGCCGCTCCCGCCGTCGACCAGCGCGGCGTTCTTCGCGAGCGCCTCCGCGGCGCTCTTCGCCTCGGCGAGCGCGGGCTGTTGCTCGTTCATCACGATCCGGATCGGACCGTCGAACGGCTGCGGACCGGGCGCCTTGATCGCGGTGGGCTCGAAGGGCTCGTCGGAGACCGCCTCCATCGCGAGCGTCGAGTCGCCGAGCGCCGGCTCGTCGACGCCCGACTCGTCGCGGATGATCACCGCGCCGCCGCCCTGTTGCTGGGCGCGCAAGGCAGCTTGCACGTCCGCGGCCTGCACTCCGTCGAGGAGCGTCGCGTCCTGGAGGTCGGTCGCGTCGCTCGCGCCCCACTCGACGCCAGCGAGCAGCGCCGCGACCTCGTCGTCCGGCGCCTTGCCGTCGAGCGGGATGATCGTCGCCGCGTCCTCGTCCTCTTCGTCAGTGATGGTCGCGTCGAACGACGGGACGCCCGCGGTCGGCAGCGCCGCGTCCCAGTCGGGCACGGCCATCCCCGCGACGGTCTTGCTGTCGTCCGCGCGCTCCGCGCCGACCGGCGGCATGGCCATCGTCGGATCGCCGAGCGCCTCGTCGTCGTCGTCGTCGTCCGGATCGATGTCGTCGAGCGACACGCCGACGACCGTCGCGCCGTCGGCGTCGCTATCGGCGGGGCCGCCTTCGGAGGTCGCGGGGAGCGACGGCTCCGCCATCATGTCGTCGCGGACGCGGTTGCGATCCGTGCTCGACTCCGGGAACTGCACGTCCACCGCCTGCTCCAGCGAGTCCGGACGGACGACGGCCTCGTAGCTCATCGTGTTCGCCTGCGGGACGAGATCGCCCGTGGAGAGCGCGGCGGGTTCGTCCGTGTCCGCACGAGCGAGCGCGCTCTGGACGCGCGCGAGCGGGAGCTCCTCGTCGGTCTCGACGTCGGGGCGCTCCGAAGGATCGGAGGCCGGCGTGGGATCCCAGTTCTGATCCGCGTCGATCCGCGGGAGCGCCTCGTGCGTGGGGAGGTCCACGAGGTTCGGCGACGCACCAGATCCGACGTGGACCGGCTCGAGCGCGTCCGCCGTATCGGCGAGCGAGGCCTTCGCGAATCGATCGCGCGAGGTGACGTGGCCGGACTCGGCGCGGTCGGTCGGCGCGGTCACGCCGTTGCCGCCGCCCGCCGTCGACTCGTCGCTCATCGCGCTCCGCGGCAGCGGCGTGAAGTTCGGGGCGCGGCGCTGCGCCTCGAGCAAGCGCTGCAACTCGTCGCGCGGGACGGGCTCGGCGAAGGCGTCGGGCGCGACCCTCCGCATCAACTGGGCGATGTGCTTCGCGCCGTTCTTCGACTCGGTGCGCCAGGCGGCGTTCGAGAGGACGGCGTCCTGCAGCGCGTCGCCGAGCGCGGCGGCCGACGACCACCTCAGATCCGGCTTCGGCTCGAGCGCGCGCATCACGATCGTATCGAGCGCGGGCGTCACCTCGCGGTTGAAGTGCGACGGCGGCGGGACCTGCTTGTCCTCGAACCGCTGGATCGCCTCCATCACCGCCGCGCCGTGGACCGGGTGTTGCCCCGCGAGCATCAGGTAGACGACGACCCCCGCGCAGAACAGATCCGCGCGCGCGTCGATGCGCTCGTAGCGCACCATCTCGGGCGCCATGTAACCGAACTTGCCCTTGAGGACGCCGGCCTGGGTCTGGTGGACGCGACCGCGGGCGCGCGCGATGCCGAAGTCGGTCAGCTTCACCTCGCCCTGCGTGGACAGGAGGATGTTCGCGGGCGTGACGTCGCGGTGGATGATGTTGAGCGGCTCGCCCGCGTGGTTCACCCGAGTGTGCGCGTACTTGAGCGCGCGGCAGAGCTCGGTCGCAATGTAGAGGGCCTGAGGTATGGGGACCTTGTCGCGGTTGGCGGCGAGGGACTCGACCAGGCGCTCGACGGTGACGCCCTGCACGTACTCCATCGCGATGTAGTAGCGGCCGTCGTCCTCCGAGAGATCGAGGACGGACACCACGTTCTGGTGGTTGAGGAACATCGAGATGTTCGCCTCGTCGACGAGCATCTCGACGAACTGCCGGTCGACAGCCAGCTCCTCGCGGAGGACCTTCAGGGCGACGTACGGCCCGAAGCCCACCGGGCCCGCCTTCGCCGCGACGTACACCTCCCCCATGCCGCCGGAAGCCAGCCGCGATAGGAGGGTGTAGCGCCCCAGGTTGTCCCCCACTTCGGGCACTGCGCCCGAGTATCCAGCGGGCCGGATCCTAAATCCAGCGCAATCGAGTGACGAGTGGTTACGGGAGGTTGAGTCGTCTCGAATCGATCGCCGCGAGCGCTCGAGCGAGAAGGATGGAAGGCGGGAGTGTCCCGTCGAGGACCGTCGCCGCGTCGAAGGTCTGGAACGTCGCGCGCGCGCGCTCGAGGTTGGCGGCCTTCTCGAAGTCGTCCGCGGGCGCGTCGCGGGTCGCGCGGATGCGTTCGAGGGCGACATCGACCGGGACATCGACGACGAGGAGCACGTCGGGCGTCGGCGCGATCCGCGTGCTCACCTCGAGGATGTGCGCGCGCGACAGACCTCGATCCCCCTGGTACGCGACCGTCGAGAAGTAGCTGCGGTCCTGCACGACCACGTCGCCGCGCTCGAGCGCGGGGTACACGACCCCTTCGACGTGTTCGCGCCGATCGTCCGTGAACAGTGCGAACTCCTCCTCGGGCGTCATCTCCTCGCGGCGCCCGGTGCGCGTCAGGTCGCGGATGCGCTGGCCGTGCGGCCCATTCGTGGGCTCGGCCGTCACGACGACCTCGCGCCCGCGCGCGCGAAAGGTCTCGGCGATCCCGCGCGCGAGCGTGGTCTTGCCGCTGCCGTCGATGCCTTCGAGGACGATGAGGAGCCCGCGCGCCATCGGCGTCGGTCTACCACTCGCTCGCCGCGCAGGTCACGCGGGACGCGCGTGGCACGATGACACGATCGTGCGGTTCCGCTCGATCCGGTCTGCCCGCGCCCACGGGCCGAGCACGGCACGCGCAATGCACCGCGCGGCGTCATGAAGTACCCATGCATGTTCTCGACGACCCTCGTCGCGCTCGTTGCCCTGATCGGCTGCAAGGCCGAGAAGAACGAGATGGCCACGGACGACAGCGCCAAGGCCATGGCCGCGAAGACGGCCGAGACGAAGCCCGTCGAGAAGAAGCCGTTGATGAAGAAGACGTACGGCCCCTTCGCGATCGAGGCCAAGAGCGACTCGAAGGTGACCGGCGAAGTGAAACTCGAAGAGGTCGAGGGCGGTGTCCGCGTCCTCGTCTCCGTCGAGAATGCCCCGCCCGGCGAACACGGCACGCACATCCACGAGACCGGCGACTGCAGCGCGCCCGACGGCAAGTCGGCCGGCGGACACTTCAACCCGGCGAGCGTCGAGCACGGCCTGCCGACCGAAGACGCGCACCACCTCGGTGACCTCGGCAACCTGAAGGTCAGCGAGGACGGGAGCGGCACGCTGCACGCGGTGATGAAGGGCGTGACGCTCGAGCCGGGCGGCGACAAGTCGTACCTCGGCCGCGCGCTCATCTTCCACGAGAAGGAAGACGACGGCGGACAGCCCACCGGCAACGCGGGCAAGCGGCTCGGGTGCGCGGTGCTCGAGGGCTGACCGCACAGCGAGGCGCGGTGCCTCGATCGATCACTCCTCCCCGGGGCCGGATCCCTCGGCGTGAGACTTGCTCCCTCGAGTCCCATGCTCTCGACGACCCGAATCGAACGACTCCTCTCGACGATCCACGAGGGGTCCGGCCCCGTCCTGTCCGCCTACCTCCCTGTCGACCCCGAGACGACGCGCGGTGATCCGCGAGCGTTGGTCACGCGACTGCGCTCGACGTTCGCGCGCCTCGACGTGCCGGACGCGCTCACCGATCGCATCGCCGCGGAGGTCGCGTCCGGTCCGATCGCCGCGCGCACCTTGGTGGTGTTCGAGGGGCCTGACGTGTCCGAGCGCCTCGCGCTCCAGTCCGACGTCCCCGTCGTGGATCGCACGACCGGTCACTTCGAAGCGGCCTACGGCGACACGCCGCACGTCGCGCCGCTGCTCCTCGCGATCGATCGCTCCGAGCGGCTCGGCGTGGTGTTCGTCGACCGCGAACGCGTGCGCTTCCTCGAAGCCTTCCTCGGTGAGATCGAAGCCGTCCACGACGCGACCTCACAGCTCGAGCCGGACCAACCTCACGTCGCCTCATCTTCGAAGCAGGTGCGGCCCGCGTACACCGCGGCGCGCGACGACGCCCACGTGGATCGGCAACAGGAGCACCGTCGCACCGTGCGCGATCGCTTCTACGCGTCGCAGCGTGCTCCGCTCGAGACGTTCCTCGACGAGCGGGGCATCGATCGCTTCATCCTGCTCGGACCGGAGCGGAGCGTCGCGGCGTTCGAGGCCGCGCTCCCCTCGCACCTCGCCAAACGAATCGCGGCCCGCACGTCGTCGCTGTTCGACGCCGACGCGAGCCCCGGTGCGATCCTCGAGAAGCTCCGCCCCACGCTCGACGCCCTCACGCGCGAGCGACAGGAGGAGCTCGTCGACAAGATCGCCGACGGTGAACAAGCCTCGGTGCATGGCACCGCCGAGACGTTGACGGCGCTCCAGCGCGGGCGCATCGCGACGCTCGTCGTCCCGTGGCGGCCCGGATCGGAGCGCGCAGTGTTCCGCGCGAAGAGCTCGGGTTGGGTGGGGGCCAGCGAGCGCGATGCGCGCGATCACGACGGCGCGGGTCCGGTGGAGCGCGTGGAGTTGATGACGGTCTTGCCGGCGCTGGCGCAGCGGTTCGGCGCGGACCTCGAGTTCCTCGAGGCCGACGCGCGGGATCGCCTCGGCAACGGCGAGCTCGCCGGGCTCTTGCGCTGGTAGCGCGCGTCTTCCGCGCGCGGTGCGCGATCTTTGGGCGCGGGGGCGAGGAATTTCGACGAGCGCGCCGGGTCCAAGATCGCATGAACAAGCGCAACCCGATCCTCCTCACCTCACTGTCCGCGCTCGCGGTGTGTCTGCTCGCGTCGTCGAGCGCCGACGCCGCGCGCCCGGCGCGGGCTCCGGCCGAACGAGGTCGCGCGGCGCGCATCCCCGACAATGCGCAGCCCATTCGGGTGGCGTCGCGTGCGCGACCCGCGGCGCGTCCGGCGCTCCGCGCGGCGGCGCTCCGTCGGGGTCCGCCGCAGCGCGCCCGCGTGCGTCCGGAGCCGTTCGTCTCGCGCGGCGCGCTCGCGCAGATCCGCGACATCGCCCGCGACTGGAACCACGCGGTCGCCGCGCGCGATCACCGGCGCCTCGTGCGTGTCGACCAGCGCCTCGGCCAGTGGTTGAGGGGCGCGATCGACCAGGCCGACCGCGCGGAGCGCACCGCACGCGGCCGTCGCGATCGCAGCGACGCGCACGACCACGCGGTCGCCGTCCGCCGCCTCGCGCGCGACGTCCACGAAGCCGGAGCGCGGCGCCCGTTCCGCGCCCGCAACGTGCAGTCGAAGCGCACCGCGCTCTACCAGCTCATCCAGCTGACGGAGCGCGGCGAGCGTCGATGACCTCCCCGCGCGGCGGCACGACCGAGGCACGGGAGGGCGCGAGAGAGACTTGCTCTCGCCGTTGAGTGACAAGGCTGAGGTATCCTCCCGTGCCATGTCGCGTGAAGAAGTCGACGCCTACCTCGCGGCGCTCGACGACACGAAACGAGCCACCCTCGAGGCGTTGCGCGAGGCGATCCTCGCGAACGCCCCGGACGCCGAAGAAGGCATCGCCTACGGCCTGCCCGCCTTCAAGGTCGGCGGAAAGGCGATCGCGGGCTTCGGCGCGTTCAAGCATCACCTCAGCTACTTCCCGCACAGCAGTACGGTGCTCGAAGCGTGTGCCGAGGACGTCGCGAAGTACGAGACTTCGAAGGGGACGCTGAAGTTCCCGATCGATCGTCCGCTCCCGAAGACGCTGGTCCGCAAACTGATCCGCGCGCGGCGGAACGAGCTACTCTGAGGGCTGCGTCGTTCGTGCGTTTTCGATGGCTACGACGAGCGCGCGCGCGAAGCGGAGCCGAGTGTCGGGCCGGAGCCAGCGCGCGTGTTCCTTCGGGTGCAGCGCGTGGTGCGTCTCGACGATCACCGAGGGCATCGGCGGGCGACGCAGCATGAACAGGCGGCGCCGGTCGACGAACACGCCAGGGACTTCGTCGGTGAGATAGATCCCGCCGTAGTCGAGGCCGTCGTAGGCCTCGAACTTCGCGGAGCTCATGGCGCGGGCGATCGCGCGCGACCACCGGCGCCGCTCGGCCGCGCGCGCGCGGTCGCCCTCGTCGGAGACGAGGATCGCGAACCCGGTGTGCCCGCTGCCGACGGGACACGTCTGGCCGGGCGCAACCTCGCGCTCGTCGAACGCGCCGCGCGCGTCGATGTGGAGGCTGATCAGGACGTCGGCGCGGAAGCGCTCGGCCGCCGCGAGGCGGCGCCGGTAGCTCGGCCCTCGAGCGTCGGTCCGCGACAGCCGGACCTCGAAGCGACCGGTGTCCTCGAGGATACGCGCGACGTCCTTCGCGAGCGCGAGCACGAAGTCGGCTTCGTCGGTGCAGGCGCTCGTGCGCGTCCCGCTGTTGGTGCCGACGCCGTGCCCGGCGTCGAGGAAGACGCGGGTCTTGGTCGGGGCGACGGCGAGCAGGGTGAGGAGGAGCGCGGAGGTCACGTGCGTGTGTCAACGCGCGGCGCGGGGCGTGCGCTTCCCTCGAGTCACTCTTCGATCGCGATGCGGTGGAGGATCGCGAATGCTACGCCTGACTCGCGGACGATGAACGTCGCGGGGTCCGAGGTGGTGGCAACGCCGCCCGTCCCGGCGTGCGGGAGGTCGTCGCGCACCACGCGCTCTTCGGAGAGATCCATGAGCGTCCGGCCACGGAAGAGCCACCGGGTGTTCCGGGAGAGCTCGCCGTACGAGGTGGTCGTGGGACCTCCGAACTCGCGTGCGGGGCCGGAGTTGAGAGAGACGACGGAGACCTGGTCCGCATTGTAGGTCGTGTATCCGAAGACCCGATCCGGCGAACCGGTATAGGCGAACAGGGACCCGAAGGCCCGGACGCTGTCGGGATTGAGCGTGCCGAAACCCTGGATCAAGTCGCCCGTCACCGGATGCATCACCGCAAGCGCCCCCGTGTTCGCGCTGAGGAGGAGGTTGGACCCATACCGGCCGACGCCGTCCACGTTTTCTTGCACCCCGGTCCCGAGGTACTCACACGCCCCGGTCATGAGGTCGACGCGGAGCACGCCATTGGTCGCACCCGCGACATCCGGCACCGCGAACACGTATCGATTGTTGGGCCCCGTCACTGGATAGAACCCCGAGAAGCCGACGAGCGGGCAGGTCGTCGGCAGCGGCGCCCCCGAGGGGACCTCCACAGTCACGAGCGCCGACGGGTTGGAGGTCCTCACGACGGTCCGCGCCCCGCCACGTCCGCTCGCAATGTGCGACGCGGAGCCAACGGCCACATCCGGCATCGCCCCGCCCACCAACTGTAGCGTCGTCGAATCCACGATCATCACCTTGTTCGGCGGCGTTCCACTGCTCGCCGACCACAACATGATCTCGTCCTGCGCCGACACCGCCAGCCCCGCGACCATATTCGTCCCCGGGCTCGGCTCGTTCGACGTCAACGTCATCAACGCCAACCGCCGCGTGCTCACCGACGACATCGACGGCGTCACCAACGTCACCGGCCCCGCCTGGGCGCCCATCGGCACCGTCACCGTCACCGTCCCCGAGGTGCGCGACGTATACGTCGCCGACGCGCCGCCCGTGAACGTCACCGACTCCACCTCGTCCATCGCCGCCCCGATGATCGTCAGCGTCTCACCGCGCATCACCACCGGCGGCGCGTAGTCCACCACCGCCGGGACGCCGTTCATCACCTGCAGCGGCACCGCCGACGTCACCGTCCCCGACGGGTGGCGCACCGTCACCACCCCTGTCATCGCGTTCATCGGGACGTCGATCTGGATCGTCCCGTTCGTGAACGGCCCCGGCACCAGGTCCGGCGCCCCCACGAGATCCACCCGCAGCTCTCCGGTCACTCCGTCCAACGAGAACCCATCACCGAGGATCGTCGTCGTACCCCCCGGCTCGACCGGGTTGATCGTGAAGCCCGAGATCGAAGGCCCCTCGAGGATGATCAGGTTGCCCCCGCTCGTCGCTTCGCCGTGCGGCGTCTGCACGCGGATTGCCCCGCCCACCGAACCCGGCGGCGGCGCGAAACACATCACCTCCAGCCCGAACGTCGCCGCGTCGGACTCCGCCTCCGCATTGCACAC
>JAUHYN010001306.1 GCA_030426505.1 bacterium
GCGATGCGCGCGATCTCCAGGAAGGCGGCGACGGCGGCGCCATCGTCGGCGGCGCCGGGGCCGGCGGCCACGGAGTCGTAGTGGCAGGCCAGCGCGATGGGTGGTCCGGGGACCTCGCCCGGCCGCGTCGCGATGATGTTGACCATGCGCCGGCCCCGCGCCTTGAAGGGCTGGAGCTCGACGGCGAAGCCTCGCTCTTCGAGGACGCGGACGATGCGCTCGCGCACGGCGCCCATCGCATCGTGCTGTCGACCATGGAGACCATGCACGCGGCCCACCGCCTCTACGAGAAGATGGGCTTCACCACGCCCGGCGACGCGCGCCCTTGGCGGCGACGACTCCTCGCGTGGACCGCGCACAAGCTCCCCGTCGTGTCGGGCGTGATGAACGTGACGGACCTGTTGGTGCGGACGCTGAAGCGCCCCGGCCCCGAGGGCCTCGTCATGACGCTCGACCTCACGAACGAAGACGCCGTCCGCCAGGCCCTCGTCGCGTTCGGCCTCACGCGGGCCGCGGTCCGCGACGTCCCGAAGGACGTCGCGGATCGGTCGCGCGCCGCGGGGATCCCGCTGGACGATCCGTCCCTCGAGATCTACCGTCGCGAGTTCCCGGAGGGGCCGGGCGTCCGCGTCCTCACCTGAAAAAGCGGTCCTCGTTTCCCCGGCGACTGCCCTCGAGGGCGCGTTTTGGGGCGTTTGAGGGGCGGCCTGGACCTTTGGCCTTGTACCGGCCGGTGCGCGGAGCTAACACGCTGCCCGAGGACCAGCCCATGAAGGCGAGCGAGCTCTACGGACCCCATGACACCTTTGTTCGACGGCACGTCGGACCGTCCGAAGACGAAGTCGCGGCGATGCTCGAACAGGTCGGGGTGCCCAGCCTGGCCGCCCTCGCCGACGACACGATCCCGGCCCCGATCCGCCTCGACCGTCAGCTCGACATCGGGCCCGAGCGCGGGGAGCACGAGCTGCTCGCGTCGTTCCGCGCGATGGTCTCGAAGAACCGCGTGAATCGCTCCCTGATCGGGATGGGCTACTACGACTGCATCACGCCGCCGGTCATCCAGCGCAACATCCTCGAGAACCCCGGCTGGTACACGCAGTACACCCCGTACCAACCGGAGATCGCGCAGGGGCGGCTCGAGGCGCTGGTCAACTTCCAGACGATGGTCGCGGACCTCACCGGGCTCCCGCTCGCGAACGCGTCGCTGCTCGACGAAGCGACCGCCGCCGCCGAGGCGATGAGCATGTGCTACGGCGTGGCGCGCGGACAGCGGAATCGCTTCGTCGTCGCCGCCGACTGCCACCCGCAGACGATCGCGGTCGTGCAGACCCGCGCCGAGCCGCTCGGGATCGAGCTGGTGATCGGCGACGTCGCCGACGCGACGATCGACGACGGCGTCTTCGGCGTCCTCGTGCAGTACCCGAACACCGACGGCGCGCTCGTCGATCACCGCGCGACGATCGACAAGGCCCACGCGGCCGGCGCGCTCGTGGTGATGGCCACGGACCTCCTCGCGCTCACGCTCCTCACACCGCCCGGCGAGCTCGGCGCGGACATCGCGGTCGGCTCGGCGCAGCGCTTCGGCGTCCCGCTCGGCGCGGGCGGCCCGCACGCTGGCTTCCTCTCGACGACCGACGAACACCGCCGGCACGTCCCGGGGCGCATCATCGGCGTCTCGAAGGACGTCCACGGGCACCCCGGCTACCGCCTCGCGCTCCAGACGCGCGAGCAACACATTCGCCGTGACAAGGCGACCAGCAACATCTGTACGGCGCAGGTGCTGCTCGCGATCATGTCCGGGATGTACGCGGTCTACCACGGGCCCGATGGCCTGCGGCGGATCGCACAGCGGGTCCACACGTTCACTTCGGTGCTCGCGAAGGGCCTCGAGGACCTCGGCCTCGCGCTCGCGTCGGACAAGTTCTTCGACACGCTCCGCGTGAAGGTCGACGCCTCGCGCTCGGACGCGATCTACGCGGCCGCGCTCGCGGAGGGCATGAACCTGCGGCGCTTCGAAGGCGGCGACCTCGGCGTCGCGCTCGACGAGACCTGCGACGCGGCGACGGTCGACGCGATCCTCACCGCGTTCGGCGGCGCGCCCGCGGCGGCGAAGCTCGGTGAGTCGGTCGAGGTGAGTACGCCGGATGGCTTCACGCGGACGTCCGAGTACCTCACGCACCCGGTCTTCAACGCGTACCACTCGGAGCACGAGATGCTCCGGTACCTGCACCGGCTCGAGACGAAGGACCTCTCGCTCAACACTTCGATGATCGCGCTGGGCTCCTGCACGATGAAGCTGAACGCGACGTCGGAGATGATCCCGGTGACTTGGCCGGAGCTGGCG
>JAUHYN010001307.1 GCA_030426505.1 bacterium
GGATCACGGAGCTGCAAGCTGGCTTGCTCTCGGCGCAGCTCGCGCGGCTCGACGAACAGCACGAGCGGCGCGCGAAGAACGTGGAGCGCCTGACGAGCGCGCTCGCGTCGCGGCCGGAGCTCGGGCTCGTGGTGCAGAAGCGCGACGCGCGCATCACTCGGAAGACGGCGTACGAGGTCGTGCTGCTGTACGACGCGGCCGCGTACGGCGGGGCGTCGCGCGATCGCTTCGTCGCGGCGTTGGAGGCGGAGGGCGTGCCGGCGGACGGCGACTTCTACGTGCCGATCCCCGATCGCATCGAGGAGATCTTCCCGCTGCGCGCTTCGGAGTATCCGACGATCCGGGAGCGCTACGGGGACGCGCTCGCGCCCGAACAAGCGGCGTGCCCCGTCGCGAGCCGCGCCGCGTACGAGCGGACGGTGTGGCTGCACCACGCGCTGTTCCTCGGCGACCCGTCGGACGTCGACGACATCCTCGAAGCGATCACGAAGATCCACGGAGCCGCCGATGAGCTCGGCTGAGCCGGTCCGCTTCGGGTTGATCGGGTCCGGGTGGATCACCGAGCAGCACCTCGCGGCCTTCGATCGGATCGAAGAGGGCGTGGTGGTCGCGGTGGCGGACGTCGCGCGCGAGCGGACGCGGCCGGGGCGCGGCGAAGCGCTCGCCGCCGCGCGCGACCTCACGTACTTCGCGGACTACCGCGCGATGCTCGAGGACGCCTCGATCGAAGCCGTCACCGTCGCGCTGCCCAACTTCCTGCACGCCCCGGTGACGATGGAGGCGCTCGACGCCGGCAAACACGTCGTCGTCGAGAAGCCGCTGTGTTTCACGCTCGCCGAGGCGGACGCGATCATCGCGCGCGCGGCCGAGCGCGGGCTCGTCGTGGGGTACGCGGAGGAGCTCTGCTACTGCCCGAAGTTCGTGCGCGCGAAGGCGCTCGCGGAGTCGGGCTCGATCGGTCGCTTGTTCTGGCTCGACCAGCGCGAGATCCACGGCGGCCCCTACAGCGACTGGTTCTTCGAGCCGGAGCTCGCGGGCGGCGGCGCGCTGATGGACATGGGCTGTCACGCGATCGCGTACGCGCTGTGGATGTACGGCGACGCGAAGGTCACTTCGGTGACGGCGCACGTCGACCGGCTCCGACACCGTGCGCCGCTCGACGACCACGTGGAGCTGCGACTCGAGTTCGAAGGTGATCGCTACGCGCGACTCCTCGCCGGCTGGACGTTGCCCGGAGGCATGAGCTCCGCGGCGCGGCTCGTCGGGACGGAGGGGGTCGTCGACGTCGATCTTTTGGAGTCGAACGGGCTCGCGATGTTCTCCGAGAACGGGGGCGACGGCGTCGCGCGCGGGTGGTCACGGCCGGACTTCGAGTGGCTGTGGCAGAACGGCTACCCGCAGGAGATGGCCGACTTCGCCCGCGCGATACGAACGAACACGAAGCCGCTGATGAGCGCCGAAGACGGCCGCCGCTCGCTCGAGGTGATGTGGGCGGCGTACGTCTCGGCGGCGGAGCGTCGCACGGTCGAGTTGCCGTACACCCCTCCCGAGGGCGCGCGCTTTCCGGCGCAGCCGTGGTTGGAGGCGCGCGGGTGAAGCGCCTGTTCCTCGGTGTCGACGGCGGCGGGACGAAGACCGTCGCGGTCGTGTGCGACGAGCGCGGCCAAGTGATCGGCGCGGGGCGCGCGGGCGGATGCAACTACCAGTCGATCGGCGAGCGTGCCGCCGCGAGTGAGCTGCGCGCGGCGATCGATACGGCGCTCGCTTCGGCGAAGGTGAAGATGGCGGACGTCTACGCCGCCGCGCTCGGCGTCGCGGGGGCCGACCGCGAAGAGGAGATGGCGATCGTCCAGGGGATGGTCGCGGGCATCGTCCCGATCGAGCGGGTGTTCGTCGAGAACGACGCGCTCCTCGTGTTGCGCGCTGCGACGAAGGACGCCGTCGGCGTCGGGCTCGTCGCGGGCACCGGGACGAACTGCGTAGGGCGCGACCGCTACGGGCGGCGGCACCAGATCGGCGGCATGGGGTACGTGTCGGGCGACGTCGGCTTCGCGGAGGACCTCGCGATGCGCGCCGTGGGCGGCGCGTGGATGGCGACGGACGGCCGCACGGGGCCGTCGGCGCTCACGCGGGCGGTCCCGGCGGCACTCGGTGTGGCGAAGATCGAAGACACGCACCAGAAGCTGGTGCGGGGCGTGTTCCCGGAGTCGATGGTCCGTAAGATCGTCGCGTGCCTGTTCGAGCAGGCGCGGGACTTTGCCTACATGCAGCCGCTGGGACTGGACAGGATCGTGCTGTTCCCCGGCTTTTACGGCGGCGCCAACTGGGGCGGTGGCGCTTTCGA
>JAUHYN010000141.1 GCA_030426505.1 bacterium
GACGCTCAGGGTATGCACGCCGCGATGCACGTTGGCGTTCGAGTGGCGGTAGAAGTGCTGGATGGCGTCGAGGACGGCGGCCGGCTTCTGCGTGGTGCTCGCGTTGTCGAGGTAAGCGATCGGGTGGCCTTCGACGGTGCGCGCGCAGATCGGGAATTCGTCCTTCCGCACGGGCGGAACTTACGCGAGGCGGGTGACTCCGTCACGCGCGCCGCTGCGTGCCGAACGGAGCGAGGTCGGCTAAGGTCGCGAGCGTGAAGTTCGGTCCGGTGCCGGTCGCCGACGCGGAGGGCACGTACCTCGCGCACACGCATCGCCTCGAAGACGGAGCGCTGAAGAAGGGCCGCCGCCTCTCGGCTGACGACGTCGCGCGCCTGGTGCGCTCCGGCGTGGACACGGTCGTCGCGGCGCGGCTCGAGGACGGCGACGTCCACGAGGACGCGGCCGCCGCGCGTATCGGAGCGGCCGTCGCGGGCGCTCACGTCGAGATCGACGACGCGACGACCGGGCGCGCGAACCTCTTCGCCGACGCCCGCGGGATCTTCGTGGTGGATCGCGACGGCGTCGATCGGCTCAACACGATCGATCCGGCGATCACGTTCGCGACGATCGAGCCGGACCGCATCGTGGAGCCCGGCGACATGATCGCGACGGTGAAGATCATCCCGCTCGGCGTCGCGGATTCACACGTGGCCGCCGCCGAAGCGATCGGCGCGCTCGTTCGGGTAGCGCCGCTCGCGAGGCGCAGCGCGGCGCTCGTCCTCACCACGCTCCCCGGCGTGAAGGACAAGCAGCTCGAGCGCGCGGAACAGAGCCAACACCAACGCCTACGCGCGCTCGGGTCGACGATCACGCGCGTGGAGAAGGTGCCACACGACGCGCGCTCGGTAGCCGATGCGATCGCGCGCCTCGAAGGGTGTGATCCGATCCTGCTGCTCGGCGCCTCCGCGATCACGGATCCCGGCGACGTCATCCCCACCGCGATCCGTGAAGCGGGCGGCGAGGTGTTGCACGTGGGGATGCCGGTCGATCCCGGCAACCTCCTCGTACTCGGGCGCCTCGCGTCGCGGACGATCATCGGCGTCCCCGGCTGCGCGCGATCGCTCGCGCGCAGCGGGTTCGATCGTGTGCTCGAGCGCGCCGTCGCCGGGATCGAGATCGGCCCGCGCGACATCATGCGCATGGGGGTGGGAGGACTCATGAAGGACATCGACGCGCGACCTCACCCGCGGCAGACCGAAGCGACCAAGACGCCGCGACGGATCGGCGCGGTCGTGCTCGCCGCCGGCCAGTCGAAGCGGATGGGCGCGCAGAACAAGTTGCTCGCCGAGGTGCGCGGACAGGCGATGGTCCGCGGTGTGGTGGAGACACTCGTCGGCGCCGACGTCTCACCGATCGTCGTCGTCGTCGGGCACGAGGCCGACCGGGTCCGCGGCGCTCTCGCGGGGTGCGAGGTCGAATACGTCGACAACCCGGACTACGCCGACGGCCTGAGCACCTCGATCCGCGCCGGCGCCGCGGCGATGGAGGATCGCGTGGACGGCGCGCTGTTCGTGTTGTCCGACATGCCGTGGGTGACACGCGCCCACCTCGACGCGCTGATGAGCGCGTTCGATCCCGCATCGGGACGTTCGATCTGCGTGCCCACGCACGGCGGTCGCCGCGGGAACCCGATCCTCTGGAGCGCGCGCTACCTCCTCGACATGCAGCGCCTCACGGGCGACGTCGGCGCGCGGCCGCTCCTCGCGGAGCACGCGGATCAGATCGCCGAGGTCGAGGTGGACGATCGCGGTGTCCACTTCGACGTCGACACGCCGCAGGCGCTCGCCGAACTCGACGCCGAAACCGACTGACAACACAGCGCGTCAAAGCCGCGAATCGCGCGGGGTCGGGTGGTGTCGACCTGTCGCCTCTTCTATTGTCGCGACCCCGTCCCGGGGGGGACAGAGGCCGAAACGAGGTTAACGAATGCAAGTCACGATAACCGTCAACAACCGATCGATCACGCGCGACGTCGAGGCACGTACGCTGTTGGTCGACTTCATCCGCGGCGAGCTCGCGCTCACCGGGACCCACGTCGGTTGCGACACGAGTCAATGCGGTGCCTGCACGGTCCTGGTCGACGGCAAGTCGATCAAGAGCTGCACGATGCTCGCCGTCGAGGCCGACGGACACGAAGTCAGTACGATCGAATCGCTCGAGAAGAACGGCGAGCTCCACCCGATGCAAGCGGCCTTCCGTGAGTGCCACGGCCTGCAGTGCGGCTTCTGCACGCCCGGCATGGTCATGAGCACGGTCGACCTGCTCCAGAACAACGCCAACCCGAGCGAGCCCGAGATCCGCGAATGGCTCGAGGGCAACATCTGCCGGTGCACCGGCTACCACAACATCGTGAAGGCCGTGCAGCACTGCGCTTCCGGCACGAAGGGGGCGTGAAATGGGTAGCATCGGACAGCCACTCAAGCGCAAAGAGGACCACCGCTTCCTGACCGGACGCGGCAAGTACACGGACGACATCGTGCGTCCGAACCAGGCGTACGCGTACTTCGTTCGCTCGCCCTACGCCCACGCGAAGATCAACGGCATCGACAAGGCGGAGGCCGAGAAGGCCGACGGAGTCGTCGCGATCTTCACCGGCGCCGACCTCGAAGGGATCGGCGGCGTGCCGTGCGGTTGGCAAATCCACAACAAGGACGGCACGCCGATGGCCGAGCCGCCGCACCCGGCGCTCTGCACGGACAAGGCGCTGTTCGTGGGCGACGAGGTCGCGATCGTGATCGCCGAGACGAAGGCGCAGGCGAAAGCCGCCGCGCAGCTCGTCATGGTCGACTACGAGCCGCTCCCCGCCGTCTCGAGCATCAAGGCGGCGATCGCCGAGGGCGCTCCGTTGGTGCATGCCGACGCGGCGAACAACCGGTGCTTCGACTGGCACCTCGGCGAGAAGGACCCGGTCGACGCGGCGTTCGCGAAGGCGGACCACGTCGTCGAGATGGACGTCGTGAACAACCGGCTCGTGCCCAATGCGATGGAGCCGCGCTCGGCGATCTGCGAGTACGACCCGTCGTCGGACATGACCACGCTCTGGACGACGTCGCAGAACCCGCACCTCATTCGATTGCTGCTCGGCGCGTTCGTCCTGCAGATCCCGGAGCACAAGCTCCGCGTGATCGCGCCGGACGTCGGCGGTGGGTTCGGTTCGAAGATCTACCTGTACGCGGAAGAGACCGTCGTGACCTGGGCCGCGCGCAAGCTGGCGCGTCCAGTGAAGTGGACGGCCGAGCGCACGGAGTCGTTCCAGGCGGACGCGCACGGGCGTGATCAGATCGGTCACGCGCGCCTCGCGCTCGACAAGGACGGCAACTTCCTCGGGCTGCACATCAAGAACAAGGCGAACATGGGCGCGTACCTGTCCACGTTCGCTCCGGCGGTCCCCACCTATCTGCACGGCACGCTGTTCGCGGGCGTCTACAAGACGCCGGCGATCTACGTGGAGGTCGAGGCGGTGTTCACGAACACCGCGCCGGTCGACGCGTACCGTGGCGCCGGGCGACCGGAGGCGACCTACCAGCTCGAGCGACTCGTCGACAAAGCGGCGGCGCAGCTCGGGATGGACAAGATCGAGCTCCGCCGGAAGAACATGATCCCGAAGGAGGCCTTCCCGTACCAGACGCCGGTCGCGCTGCAGTACGACACGGGCGACTTCATCGCGTGCCTCGACCTCGGGCTGAAGTCCGCGGACTGGGACGGCTTCGAAGCGCGTCGCGAGGAAGCGAAGAAGCGCGGGAAGCTGCGCGGGATCGGGATCTCGACGTACCTCGAGGCGTGCGGCATCGCGCCGTCCGCGCTCGTGGGTCAGCTCGGCGCGCGCGCCGGTCTGTATGAGTCGGCGACGATCCGGGTGCATCCGACGGGCTCCGTCACGGTGTTCACCGGGACGCACTCGCACGGTCAGGGTCACGAGACGGCGTTCGCGCAGATCGTGGCGGATCACTTCGGCGTGGACTTCGAAGCGGTCGACATCCAGCACGGCGACACGTCGCAGACCGCGTTCGGCATGGGCACGTACGGCTCGCGTTCACTCGCGGTCGGCGGCTCGGCGATCGTGAAGGCGGCCGACAAGGTCGTCGCGAAGGGGAAGAAGATCGCGGCGCACCTGCTGGAGGCGTCCGAGGCGGACATCGAGTTCGAGGACGGGAAGTTCACCGTGAAGGGGACGGACCGCTCGAAGACGTTCGGCGAGGTCGCGCTCACGGCGTACGTCCCGCACAACTACCCGATCGAGGAGGTGGAGCCCGGGCTCGAAGAGACCGCGTTCTACGATCCGAAGAACTTCACGTATCCGGGCGGCTGTCACATCTGTGAGCTCGAGGTCGACCCGGAGACGGGGATGATCGAGGTCTGCAACATCACCGTCGCGGACGACGTGGGTCGGGTCATCAACCCGATGATCGTCGAAGGTCAGATCCACGGCGGCGTGGCGCAGGGCGTGGGTCAGGCCCTCTACGAGGGCTGCATCTACGACGACGACGGTCAGCTGCTGACCGGCTCTTACATGAACTACACGATGCCGCGCGCGGCGGACCTCCCGATGATGACGGTCGGGAACCACGTCACGCCCTGCACGCACAACCCCGTCGGCGCGAAGGGCGTCGGCGAGGTCGGCTCGATCGGCGTGACGCCGGCCGTGATCAACGCGGTCGTCGATGCGCTGTCACCGCTGGGCGTGAAGGACATCGAGATGCCGGCCACCCCGCAGCGGGTGTGGGCGGCCATCCGAGCGGCACAGGGCTGAGAGAGGAGCAGGTCCATGCAGAATTTCGAGTTTCATCGACCCAAGACGATCGCGGAGGCGGTCGCTGCCCTGAAGAGCTCCGACGGAGACGGCAAGTTGCTCGCGGGCGGGCAGAGCCTCATCCCGGTGCTGAAGCACGAGCTGGCGATGCCGTCGGCGCTGATCTCCCTCGCGGACATCGGCGGCCTCGACGAGATCCGGCTCGACGGCGACAACCTCGCGATCGGAGCGAAGTGTACGCACGCGCAGGTCGCGTCGTCGGACGTCGTGAAGAACACGATCGGCGCGCTCGCGAAGTTGGCCGGTCACATCGGTGATCCGCAGGTGCGAAACCGCGGGACGCTGGGCGGCTCGGTCGCGCACGCGGATCCGGCGGCGGACTACCCGGCGGCGGTGCTCGGGTTGGGCGCGACGATCAAGACGGACCGACGCGCGATCGCGGCGGACGACTTCTTCACCGGCTTCTTCGAGACGCCGTTGGAGTCGGACGAGATCGTCACGGCCGTGCTCTTCCCGAAGGCGGAGAAGGCGGCCTACGCGAAGTTCGCGAGCCCGGCATCGAAGTACGCGATCGTCGGGGTCTTCGTCGCGAAGACGGGCGGCGGCGTGCGGGTCGCGGTCACGGGCGCGGGCCCGAAGGTGTTCCGCGTGACGGAGATGGAGACGGCGCTCGCGTCGAACTTCAGCTCCGACGCGATCAAGGACATCGCGGTCTCCGCCGACGACCTCAACAGCGACGTCGAAGCGGGTGCGGAGTACCGCGCGCACCTCGTCGGTGTGATGGCGCGCCGCGCGGTGGACGCAGCGAACGGATGAAGTCGGTCGACGCCGTCGCCGAGCTCCTGGCCGGCGGTTCCTACATCGCAGACCGGAGTCTGGCGACGGCGCTCTTCCTCTCCCTCGAGCTCGAGCGCCCGCTGTTCCTCGAAGGGGACGCGGGCGTGGGCAAGACCGAGGTCGCGAAGGTGCTCGCGTCCCAGCTCGGTCGGCGCTTGATTCGGTTGCAGTGCTACGAGGGCCTGGACGTCGCGTCCGCGGTCTACGAGTGGAACTACACCGAGCAGATGATGGCGATCCGGTTGGCCGAGGCCACCGGGTCCGTCGATCGGGAAGCGCTCGCGAAGGACGTCTACGACGAGCGGTTCCTGATGGAGCGCCCGTTGTTGGCGGCGCTGCGTGCGCAACCCGGCGGCGCGCCGGTGCTGCTCATCGACGAGCTGGACCGGACGGACGAGCCCTTCGAGGCGTTCTTGCTCGAGTTGTTGTCGGACTTCCAGGTGACCATCCCGGAGATCGGGACGGTGGAGGCGGCGGCGCGGCCGATCGTGATCCTCACGTCGAACCGCACGCGTGAGATCCACGACGCCCTCAAGCGTCGCTGCTTCTATCACTGGATCGGCTACCCGGACGCCGAACGCGAACGGAGGATCCTGCACACGAAGGTGCCCGCCGCCTCCGAAGCGCTCGTCGATCAGGTCGTCGGCTTCGTGCAGCGGCTCCGTGGAGAGGATCTGTTCAAGCCACCAGGGGTCGCCGAGTCGCTCGACTGGGCGCAGGCGCTCATCGCGCTGAACGAGACCGTACTCTCGCCCGCGACGATCGACGCCACGCTCGGCGTCGTCCTGAAGTACCAGGATGACATCGAGAAGATCCGCGGCGACCGCGCCGCCGCGATCGCGTCCGAGCTCGACGAAGCCTCCTGACCCGCCCATGAGCGACAAGCTCGCCGAGAACATCATGCACTTCGGCCGCCTCCTGAGGCGCGCCGGCCTCCCCGTCGGTCCCGGCCAAGTGCTCGACGCCGTGCGCGCGGCGTCGGTCGTCAACGTACTCGATCGTCGGCAGTTCTACTGGGCGCTCGCCGCCGTGTTCGTGAAGCGCCGCGAACACCTCGAGCTCTTCGCCGAGGCGTTCGGCACGTACTGGAAGGACCCGTGGGGCGCGGACCAGCTGCTGTCGTTGATGCTCGACCAAGCCCAGCGCGACACGATGCAGCCCCAGACCAAGCGCCGCATCCGCGACGCGTGGAGCGCGCCGGTCCCGACCAAGACGAAGCCGCGACAAGAGGACGAAGAAGAGGAGCGGATCGACACCGTCCTCACGTTCGCCTCGGACGAGGTGCTCCGGAAGAAGGACTTCGAGCAGATGTCCGCCGAGGAGATCGAGCGCGCGAAGAAGCTGATCGAGCGGATGCGCTTCGACGTCGCCGACCTGAGGACGCGCCGACGCCAGCGACACCACCGCGGGCGCATCGATCTGCGGCGAACGCTGAGACAGAACGTCCGCACCGGCGGCGCGCTCATGCCGCTCGCGTTCTACCAACCGCGCGTGCGTCCGCCGACGCTCGTCGTGCTCTGCGACATCTCCGGATCGATGGAGCGCTACAGCCGGATGTTCCTCCACTTCATGCACACGCTGACGAACCACCGCGACCGCGTGCAGGCGTTCGTCTTCGGGACGCGCCTGTCGAACGTCACGCGCTCCCTCGAGCACCGCGACGTCGACGTCGCGCTGGAAAAGCTCGGGCAACAGGTGCAGGACTGGTCGGGCGGCACGCGCATCCGCTCGGCGCTCCACCTCTTCAACCGGCACTGGTCCCGGCGAGTGCTCGGCCAGGGCGCGATCGTGCTGCTCGTGACCGACGGCCTCGACCGCGACGTCGAGTCCGGCCTCGAGTTCGAAGTTCAGCGCCTGAAGCGCTCGTGCCGCCGACTGATCTGGCTCAACCCGCTCCTCAGGTTCTCGGGCTTCGAGCCCCTCGCCTCCGGCGTGAAGGTCCTGCACCGACACGCCCACGAGCACCGGCCGGTCCACGACCTCTCGAGCCTCGAGGGCCTCGTCTCGGCGCTCGGCGCTTGAAGCACCGGTCCACCGGCCGCTTGACGGGCTCGACCCACCGGTCCATTTTCCCGTTTGTGTATAGTGACACTCTATACTCCGCACCGCTGCTCGCGCTCGCGGTCCTCGTCGGGTGCGGGGAGTCCGCGCTCGTCCCGGTGGCTCCGGCGCCGGACGCGGCGATCCAGGACGCGGGCTTCCGCGACTCCGGACCTCGTGAGGCGCCGGACGCGGGTCTCGTCCGCGACGCGGGGACCGAGCCGGCGCGCGACGCAGGCCCCGAGCCGATGCGCGACGCGGGCCCCGAAGCTCCGCGCGACGCCGGCACCGAACCGCCGCGCGACGGCGGCGTCCCGCTCGGGCTCCTCTGCTTCTCCGAGATCTGGGACCCGAACGTGGGCGGCCCCGACTACGACCAGTTCGCGCCGAGCTACGGCTCGCACTGCTTCGGCACGAACCACCAGGACATCACGAACGTCGAGCGCGTGGTGTTCGTCGGCGACTCGGTCACGGTCGGCACGCCGCCGACGCCCCACGAAGAGTATTACCGCGCCGTCCTCGCCGACCGCCTCGCGCAGCACTTCAACCTCGAAGCGCCCAGCGACGGCTGGAAGCGGTCAAGTCTACTCAATGGAACGTCGCTGATTCAGGACTCCGGCGACTTCGCGAGCTGTGCGAAGTGGGGCGCGCGCACGGACGATCTGATCGAGGACAACAGCCAACTCGAAGACTGCATGCCGCCGGAAGAACGGAACAAGCGCACGCTCGTGATCATGACGATCGGCGGCAACGACATCGCGTCGATCACCAAGAACGGCGCGCCCTCGGGCGGACACACGCTCGCCGAGGTCACGATGCAGACGCAGGAGTTCGTCGCGAAGCTCGAAGACGCCGTAGCCTGGGTGAAGGACCCGATGAACTTCCCGAACGGCGCGCACCTCGTGTTCGCCAACATGTTCGAGTTCACCGACGCGACCGGCGACGTCGGCTCGTGCCCCGCCGCGGGCGCCGCCGGCTTCGACGAGCCGTGGGCCGACCCGCAGGCGCTCGAGGACCTCGTGGTCTGGGCCAACGAAGAGTACATGCGCATCGCGGTCGACCACGGCGCCGACCTCATCTTCATGCTCGAGCACTTCTGCGGCCACGGCTACCATCACGACGACCCGATGAACCGCTGCTACCGCGGCCCGTCGTCCGAGCGCTGGTTCGACATCAGCTGCATCCACCCGAACCCGACCGGGCACGAGGTCATCGCGGACATGTTCATGGCGGTCGTGGACGAGTAGCCCGCGACCGCCATCGAGTGCTCAGCGATAGCAGTAGCCGGAGACGCAGGTCTCGTTCGCCGCGCAGCCCTGACCGCACGGACGCGACCAGAAGCACCCGATCTGATAGCCGTCGGGGCCGTCGCCGCCGCCGCTCCCGCCGTTGCTCCGGCTGCCGCTGCCGCCGTTGCCGCCGTTGCCGCCGAGGCCCGGCGTGCCCGGCGTATTGTTGATGACGTTGACCAGGTTCGGGCACAGGTCGTTGTTGCCGCGCTGGAACACGGAGAACGACGAGCCGCCCGCCGCGCCCGCGCCGCCGCCGCCGCCGGCGCCGAAGCCACCGTCGCCGCCGTCCGCGCCGATGCCGGACTGAAGCTCGCGGTAGTGCGTCCCGCCGTTGCCGCCGTTGCCGCCGCGACCTCCGTCGCCTCCGGCGCCGCCGCCGCCCGCGGTGAACGTGCAGTCCTCGATCTCCATCTGGTCGGCGTTGATCGCGAACAGCGCGAACGACGAGCCGCCGGGCTGACCGTTCTCACCGGGGAAGCCGCCGCAGCCCGCGGAGCCACCGCCACCACCGGTGCCGTTCGGCGCGGGGAGCGGGCCGGCGCTGCCACCGCCGCCACCGCCGCCGTGACCGCCCTGACCCGGATTGGTCATGCTGCTCTGCGGGCGCCAGAAGTTGCCGTTGATACGCCCGAGCCCCGCGCCCCCACCGTTGCCGCCGTTGCCGTTACCTCCGTCCCAGCCCGGCTGCCGGTTGTCGTTGCCGGCGCCCGCGTTCGGACCGAAGCCATCCGTACCGCGGGCGAGGTTCCCGCCGCCGCCGTTGCCACCGCTCACGTTCATCGACGAGCCATCGGTGTTCGCGCAGGACTTCTGGTGTCCTTGCTGTCGCATCTGGATGCCCGTCGGTCCGCCGGGGGTGCCCGCCGTGCCCGGGTCGCCGTCGGCGCCGTCGGTCCCGGCGGGGACGGTGACGGTCACGTCCTGCAGCCGCGCGAGGTTGCCGTTCACGACGTGGACGCCGTAGTGGCTGCCGCCCGTCACCGACGCGGGCTGCATCGTGATGTTCACGTAGGCGAGGGTCGAGGCGTCGCCGGTGAACTGCACCGCGACCGCTTCGTTATTCCCGTTCACCGACCCGTCGTGGCTGATCGTGGTCTGCGCCCCGGTCCAGGTCCAATTGTTCCCCGAGCGCTGCCAACCGCCGACGACGTCGACGCCACTGATCATCCCGACCGGCCCCGAGATCGAGTGCTGGCCGCCCACGAGGTACACCTGGTCCGCGGGACCGTTCGCCGCCGCGATGGCCGCGGCGATGGTCTGGAACGGCGCCGCCTGCGTGCCCGGATTCGTGTCGCTCCCGTTGGGGTCCACGTAGAGCGCGGTCTCCGGTCCGTCGCAGTCCTCGTCGACCGGCGTCGAGGGATCCGGATCGTCGAAGCGCTCCGCCATGTTGTCCGGCGTGCAGACGTACACGCCGTTCGTGCAGGCCGTCTGCGTGCCGGTCGAACAGATCCCGAGGAGCCCCGTGTTGCACGCTCCATTGAGTGGAACGTTGTCGTCGACGCCGTTCACGCAGTCGTCGTCCACGTCGTTGCAGATCTCGGTCGCGCCGGGATTCACGGCGATCGCGTTGTCGTCGCAGTCGCCGCCGACCGCGACGTAGTCCGTCGGCGCCGTGCAGGCCATGACCGTCGTGGCGTTCGTGCCGTAGTTGTCGCCGTCTTGGTCGAGGTAGAACGTCGTCTGCACCCCGTCGTCGACGCCGTTCGCGCAGTCGTTGTCGACCAGGTCGCAGACCTCCGTGTTGGCGGGCGCGAGCGTCAGGTACAGGTCACCATTCGCGTCGCGCGGCGGCGGCGCGGTGATGGGGAGCGGCAGCGGCGTGCCGCCGGCGTCGGTGATGAGCAGGTGCGCGCCGTACGCGGTCGCCTCGTTGTCGTCGCAGTCCACACTCGGTGAAGCCGGCACCCACCCGGGGAACGGCGCGCCGCAGTACGTGGTGATGGGGCCGCCCGGGAGGTTCGTCGCGCCGTCGCCGTCGGCGTCGGCGTTCCAGGGCAGCTGCGCGACGTCCTCGTCGAACGCGCCGTCGCAGTCGTTGTCGATCCGCGCGCCCGCGGTCGCGCAGTCACCCCAACACTCGCAGACGTCGTCCGCGTCCGGGTTGATCGCCATCTCGGCGTCGTTGCAGTCGTCGTCGTTGAGCACGAAGCCCGCCGGCGGCGAACCGCCCGGGCACCCGAGCGACGTGACGTTCGGGTCGCCGTACCCGTCGCTGTCGGCGTCGCGGTAGAACACCAGCCCGCCCGCGGCCGTCGTCTCGCAGCCAACCACGCGCGGATCGCCCGTGCAGTGGACGCGGTCCGGGCTCGCGCACGCGGCGACCTGGACCACCCCCGCGTTGCAGTCGAGCAGCGCCTCGGCCGCCGTGCCCGCGAGGACGACGTCGCCATCCGCGTCGTCGTAGCAGTACTCGCAGTGATACGCCTCGTAGGTCGACACGCCGACCTGCTCGTTGTCGTCGGAGAGCCCGTTGCAGTTGAAGTCCTGTTCACCGCAGCTCGCGGGGAACGGGTGCTCGGCGTTGTTCGGATCGAAGTACGCGACCGGGTTGCCGTCGTCGCAGTCGATCTCGACCCACGCGCAGTGGCCGGCGCCGCGGCCGTCGGCGTCGCGGTCCTGGCAGGCCGTACACGTGTCGTGGATCGGCGCGCACCAGTCGCCGCCGGCGAGCGCGCGCGACTCGAACCCGATCGGGCAACCGTTGGTGGCCTCCGAAAGGCACAGCCCCGTCGCACCCGTGCTGGTCACGACG
>JAUHYN010001308.1 GCA_030426505.1 bacterium
GCAAGTGGCGCCCGAGTAAGTCGCAGATCAAGAACGTGCAGACCAAGCGCAAGACGGTCGTCACGAATGCGGGCTACCAGCTCGGCCTCGACCTCCCCGACCGCATGTTCACCGTCGCGCAGCTGCAGCGTCAGTAACGCCCTTGAACCGATCTGCACGAGCGTCGTGGGCTGCGCGTCCCGACTGTGGTGCAGGTGCCCCGATCGCACCCGCCTGATTCGGCCCACTTGGCGGCCCTCGCCTCCTGGCCCTGCCCTTGCTTCGTAAGCAGGGAGCCCGAACGCCGATGAAGTCTCCCCACCTACTCACCCGCTACACCCACATGATCCTCGCGCGGCGATGGATCGTGCTCGGGCTCGTGGCGGTCGTGCTGGTGCTCGCGGCGACCGGCTTCGCGCGGCTCGAGTACGACACGACCTACCGCATCTGGTTCGAAGAGGACTCGCCGCACCTCGCCGAGTACGACGAGCTCCTCGCGCGCTTCGGGAGCGACGACACCGCGCTGCTCGTGCTCACCGACGACGCGCCGCTGTTCGAGAACGACGCCCTCGCCGCGATCCAAGGGCTCGCGCAACGCCTGTGGCGGATCGACGGCGTCAAGCGCGTGGACTCGCTCACGGACTTCTCCGTGGTGCGCGCGAACCGCATCGAACACGAATCCGCGGCGCTCGCGATCGGCGACGGGTTCGTGGCGGCCGCCGGTGACGACGACGCGATCGACGTCTTCTTCGACGACGGTCGACGACAGCGCCTCGTCGGTCACACCGGCGTCGTCGAACACCTCGCGCTCGCACCGGACGGCGCGCTCTACTCCGCCGCACTCGATCGCACGGTCCGCCGCTGGGATCTCGAGACCGGCGCCTCGACCGTGATGCGGCCCGGGCCGGACACCGTGTCCGCGTTGAGCGTCACGCGGTCGCGCGTCCTCGTGGGTACGCTCGGCGCGCTCGTGGTCTACGACCACGCGGGGAACGAAGTCGCGCGCCGCCCCGTCGGTGAGGACTTCGTCACGCACGTCTTCGCGGACGCCGCGACGACGTTCGCGGTCGCGCGGAGCGTCCACGTCTTCGACGCCGACTTCGCCGCGCAACGCGTCTTCGCACACGACCGGCCCGCGATGGACGCCGCGCTCCACGACGGCCGCCTCTACACCGCGCACGACGACGGGCGCGTCTTCGTCCACGATGACGAGGCGAGGCTCGCGTACGAAGCGGTCTCGGCGGCGATCGCGATCGCGGTGACGGACGACGCTCTCTACGTTGGGACCGCGGACGGCGCACTCCACACCGTGGTCGAAGGCGTCGCTTCGATCGAGCCGAGCCACGGTGACTGGATCACCGACGTCGCGATCGGCGGCGATCGGATCGTCACCGCCTCGCGCGACCGCGACGTCGTAGTGCGTGAAGGCGCCGCGCGCACCCGCCTCCCGATGCACCGGGCGCCCGTCCGGCGGCTCGCGTTCGATCGCGGTCGCCTCTACACGCTCGGCGACGACGGCGATCTCTACGTCTTCGACGCTGCGCTCGAGCTCGTCGCGCGTCACCGCCGCACCGACGCGCGCTCGATCGCCCACGCGGAGCTCGCCGGGGACGAACGCGCCGCACTCGAGATCGTCAACGGCTTCCGGTTCCCGGTCGAGGCCCGCGTCGGTACGCGCGTCCTCGGCACGATCGGCCCGCACGCCACCGCGCGCTTCGGCGACCTCGCGATCCCCGCGGAGACCTCGTGCGAGACCGACGCGTGCGCCGCAGGCCAGTACTGCGACTACGAACGCGACACGCCGACCTGCACGACTGCGGCCGGGATCCGTCTGGTCGCGGGCGACGCGGCGATCGACGAAGCCGAGGTCTTCCTCCACCCGGGTTCGGTGAGCCGCATCGAGGTCCCGTCGGACGACGCGTTCAGCGTGACGTCCGCGATCGCGCCCCCGATCGATCCCCGCGCGACGACGGCCGGGTTCATCGCCGCCTTCCCGTCCACGCGCGGACTCGTCGAGCGCGTCGCGCCGAGCGACGTGTTCATCGCGCCGGACCTCGCCGCGACGCTCGCGGACGCGCTCCGCGACGCCGACGCGCCGCGCGAGGCGCGCGAGCTCCTCACCACGTTCGAACGGGTACGTCCCTCACCGCTCGCGCTCCCGATGCAGCCGCGCCGAATCGCCGAGCTCCGTCACCTGATGACGCGCCCGCCGGACCCGCCGGCGCTCGGCGCGGTGCTGAACCCCGCGCTCGACGCGACGTTGTTCGTGGTCGCGATTCACCAACCGAGCGACGACGGCGCGCTAGAGCGCGCGAAGCGCGTGACGAACGATCTCCGCGCGGTCATGGACGACGCGCGCG
>JAUHYN010001309.1 GCA_030426505.1 bacterium
GGAGATCACGCGCCTCGACCGCTGGAATCGTCGGCTGTTCCAGGCGCTCGCGAAACGCTACGGGCTCGAGACGTACCGCTACAAGGGACAGCGACGGACGACGCTCTTGGTGCGTGCGCCCGAGCCGTTTCTTCGGGACGTGTTGTTCCCGGAGTACGAGCGCATGGCGCAGACGCTGACCGAGCACCTCGACGAATTGGCGACGCGGGTCATCGCGGAGGTGCTGGAGAGCGAGCCTCCGGAGCCCCCCGAGGAGCCGCCTCCGGCGCAGATGACGCTGTTGGAGGATCCCGAGGGCGATCGATGACCGGGCCGGGCGTCGTGCGTGGGGCGCCCGAGTTCGTCCGTTATCGTCCGAGTTCGACGTAGTAGAGGACGCCCCCGCGGTTCGGTGCGCCGATGAAGACGCCGTCGGCGTCGAGGGCGAGCTGCGCGCCGAGGCGCGAGCCGGGATCGGGCGAGGCGATCGAGTGCGTGACGGTCCACGCGTCGCGCCGCGCGTAGACGACGACCTCGTCCGCGTTCGGCGCGCTCGCGACGATTCGATCGCCCCGGACGGCGACGCGCGTCCCGAAGAGGGCGTCGCGTTCGGGGTCGGCGCGACGCAGGACTTGCTCGAGCGTCCACCGCGTCCCGACGCGTTCGTACACGTAGACGGCGCCGGGCGTGTTCGAGATGTCTCGGCCGTCGTACGGCGCGCCGACGACGAGCGTCGTGTCGTCGGTCGCGAGTGATGATCCGAAGCCCACCGCGTTGCCCGGGCCCGCGATGATGGTCACGTCGTCGCGCTCGAGATCGACGACGACGACGGCGCGGGCGGCGGGGGCGCCGACGACGAGCCGAGCGTCGGAGAGCCAGGCGAGCGCGGCTCCGAAGCCGGCCTCGGGGAAGCGGATGGCGCGGAGGAAGCTCCACGCGCCGCGTTCCTGGGTGTAGAGGTGGACGACGCCGTCGAGGTCCCCGGGCTGACCGACGGCGAGTCGATCGCCGCGGAGGGCGACGGCTCGTCCGAAGCTCCCCTGGTGAGGGACGGATCGAAGCACGGTCTCGGGGAGCATGAAGTCGTCGATCGCGACGGCGATGCCTCCGTCGGAGCCGCCCGAGGTGCCCGCGACGACGGTCTGTCCGTTCCACGCGAGAGCAGTGCCGGTTCGTGCCGCGATGGCGACGCGACGGGTCTCGATCCAATCGTCTTCGCCGCGCACGAGCTCGACGAATCGCGAGCCCTCCGGCGCGACCTCGCGCGCAACGAGTCGCCCGTCGAAGACGGCGAACGCGCTGCCGATGTCGAGCGTCGTCGGTGTGCCTTCGCGAACGATCTGCCAGCGAAGGGAGGTTGGGGAGTCAGTGGGTTGTCGGAACTCGAGCGCGCTGCGACCGCAGGCGGTGGACGCGAGGAGGAGGGTGAGCGCGAGGCGGCGCACTGCGATGGAGGGTCGACGATGGGGAGCGCGAAGTCGACCCGCGGGAGCGCGGTGATTCGTGAGCGGTTCAGGGGGCGTCGGGTTCGGCCGTGTCGAGCTGGTAGCGCAGGACGACGACGGCGTCGCGACGGGGCCGGTTCGGCGCGTAGCGCGACTTGCTCACCGCGCGCACCGACGCCTCGTCGAACCTCCCTTTTGGGTTCGAGTCCACGACGCGGACGTTCTGCACGCTCCCGTCGAGGTGGATGTCGAACGCGACGCACACCCAGCCGGAGTCCTCCGCGTTGGAGTCGCTCGGCGGCGGCGCGTCTTGGTTCGGGGGTGCGTCGGTGGCGTTGGCGCAGCGCGCGCGGAGGGCGTCGGCGTGGGACGTGGTGGCGCAGCCGGAGAGGAGGGTGAGGAGGGCGAGGGCGCGGAGGTGCACGGAGGGAGTGTAGCGCCTCGTGGTGGCGGTGGAGGCAGCTTCGTTCGGGTCTGATAGAGTTGAGTCGTGGCCTCGATGGATGGGACGCCCGCCGAGCGGATCGCGATGGCGCTCGACCTATTCGATCTCTCGATAGAGATGCTGCGGCAACGCGGTGTTCGGGAAGGCAAGTCTCCCGAGGAAATCGAGGCGATGGTGCGGGCGTGGCTGGAGAAGCGTCCTGGAGCCGTCCATGGTGACGCGGTGGGCAGGCCGGTCTCGTGGCCTCGGCGATGAACGCACTCGAGGCTGCGCTCCGCGGCATCAGCGGGGAGTTTCGGGCGATGGAGCGTCCGTGGGCCCTGGTGGGCGGTCTGGCGGTGAGTGCTCGCGCCGAACCCAGGACAACCCGCGACGTCGACGTGGCGGTCCTCGTCGCCGACGACAACGACGCGGAGCAGCTCGCCTTCTCGCTGCAGAGCAGCGGCCGGTATCAGATCGTAGGGGCCGT
>JAUHYN010000142.1 GCA_030426505.1 bacterium
CGGCCGAAGGAAGGTCAAGGATTGTTAAGCGGCAACTTTTTTCGCGGGTCGGGTCGTTCAACTCCACGAGGGCCGAGAGCGAGCCCGAGGAGGACAGAAGACCATGAAGCGTTCCATTCAGAAGATCATCTTGGGCCTGGGTGTGTGTGGTGTCGTCGGGATCGCCGGCGCGGCCGATGCGAGTGCGTGCGGCAAGGGCAAGGGTGGCGGCCACGCGAACCGTCTCTTGAAGATGGACACGAACCAGGACGGTGCGCTCACGAAGAGCGAACTCACGGAAGGCTTCTACGCCCACGTGACGAAGAAGCTCGAGCGCGCCGACGCCAACAAGGACGGCTACATCGATCGAGGCGAGATGACGGCGATGCGGGAGCAGTTCCGCGCGCGCCGCGCCGAGAAGAAGGGCGCGATGAATCCGGAGCGCCAGGCGAAGTTCGCGGCGCGCTTCGAGAAGCGCATCGACAAGCGGTTCGCCAAGAGCGACACGGACGGTGACGGGCGCCTCGGCGTCCAGGAGATGCAGGCCGCGGCGGACCGTCGCGTCACGAAGATGTTCGAGCGACTCGACCCGAATCAGGACGGGAAGATCGAGCAGGCGGAGCTCGCCGCGGCGAAGGGCAAGCGCGGCAAGCACGGTAAGCGCCACGGCAAGCGCCACGGTGGCGAAGGCGAGATCGGCGGTTGACGTCGAACGGCGTGTGGGGCGTCAGCGACGACCGATGGCGTAGTCGATCGACGCCTCACACGCCGGATCCTTCGCTCGGATTTCGGTCAGGACTCGGGTGGCGACGTCGGCTTGCTCAGCGGCAGCCCACGTCGCCGCCGCGTTTTGGTAGATCATGCACCGCGCCGCATCGTACGTGCGGCGGTGCGGGTGTTCGGCGGGGAGCGTCAGCGCCTTCGCCGTCTCCATCAGTCGCTTCGTCCCGCCTTCGAAGTCGCCGTGGGCGATCGCCACGGTCGCCGTGCGGTAGCTCGCGACCGCGGCCGCGTAGCCCTCGGGGGCCGGCGCGATGTTCGTCAGCAGCGGGAGCCCGCCTTCCCAAGGGAACACGACGGCGTCTGCGATGGGGCCGCCGTCCGGCGCGGCCATCGGGTGCGTGTCCTCGGTGCGATTGGACGGACACCCCATGACGCCGAGGGCGAGGAGGAGAGCGACGACGCGCACGCCCCTACGGTGTTCACGAACCGGGCTCGTTCGCAACGTCGCCGCCGCTCGGGCTCGGGAACGCCATCCAGAACGTACACCCGGCGGCGTCGCCGTCCGAGTCGATCCAGATGCGACCCTGATGCGCCGTCACGATCTTGTGGACGATCGACAGGCCGATCCCGGTGCCTTCCTTGTCGGTGGCGAGGCGCTGGAACACTTCGAAGACGCGCTCGTGGTGTTGCTCTGGGATCCCGGGCCCCCAGTCGCGGACGAACAGGCGCGTCGACGCGCCCTCTTCGACGGCGCCGATCTCGATGCGCACGCCGTCTTCGCTGCGCCCGTACTTCAGCGCGTTGGTGATCAGGTTGTCGACGACCTGCGTGAGACGCGTGCGGCTCCCGACGAGCCTGGGGAGGTGGCCGACCTCCACGCGCACGTCTTCGGCGTCGAGCTGCGCCGAAAGGCCGTCGACCACGCTCGAGACGATCTCGTTCATGTCGACGAGCGTCCGCTCCGTCTCGACGCGCCCCACCCGACTCAGGTTCAACAGATCCTCGACCAGGCTGCGCATGCGACGGTTCGCCTTCGTGAGCCGAGGGACGTGGAGCGCCGCGGCCTCGAGGCAACCGTCCTCGATCTCCTCCTCCATGATCTGGAGGAACCCCGCCGAGGTCACGATCGGTGACTTGAGATCGTGCGACACCGTGTAGACGAACTGCTCGAGCTCGTCGTTGGTCCGCGCGAGAACTACGCGGCTGGTCTCGAGCTCCGCCGTCAACGTGCGGGCCTGCGCGAGGAGGCGCTCCGTCTCGCGGTTCTTCCCCTGGAAGACGGCCGCGGCGCGCGCCATGACGCCGATCTCGTCGGAGCGGTCGGTCAACGGCACCCTCGCGTCCTCGTCCCCCGCGGCGAGTCGTCGGAACGTCTCGGTGAGCGCGCCGATCGGCGCCGACACCGACGACGCCGCGTAGGCCGCCGCGCAGAGCCCGAGCAGGAGCGCGATGAGCACGGTGGCGACCGTGCGCTGTCGCGTGCGTGAGATCTGCTGTTCGATGTGGTTCGTGAGGGTCTCGACGTTCGCGTGGACGGACGCCCGGAGCGCGTCCGCGAGGAACGTGAGCTCCCGCGCCTCGCCTGCCATCACCACGTTCGTGAGATAGAGGTACCCGCGCGTCGCCTGCGCGATGCGCGAGAACTTCGATTCGTAGGCGCGGAGGAGCTCGACCGCCTCGGTGCGCGCTCGCGACGGGGCCGCCTCCGACTCCAACAGCACGATCGTCTCGTGCGTGCGATCGTGGATCCGGCGCGCGACGGTGTAGTCGGGATCGTCGAGGTACTGGAGGACGTCGTTGTCGAGTTGGAGCACACGCGTGCGCGCGGCGAGGGTCGCAGCGCTGGCGCCGAGGCGATCGAGCGCGCGGTCGAGGGCTTCCGAAGTCTCCCGCCGCTCCGTGCGAACGAGCCGCGTCCTCAGGCCGCGCTCCTCCACCGCGAGGTCGAACGTGGCGCGGTAGGTGTCGAGGTGGCCGAGGAGCCTCGTGACGAGCTCACGATCCTCGCCGTCCACGAACGTCCCGAGCTCGACGAGGCGATCGTGGAGCTGCGCGAGGTTCGCCTCGACGCGGCCGACGATCGCGTGGTGCCCCGTGTAGCTGTAGAGCTGGACGTTGCGCTGGAGCTCGACGACGGCGCGCGAGACCTCGAGCGCTGCGGTGCTCCGGCTCTGGATGCGGACGATCTCGTGCGCGTCGTCGCGTGTGGCGGAGAGGCCGGAGAATGCGACGGTGCTGACGACGATCAGGGCGACCGCGACCAACGCGAAGGCGGAGAGGATGCGGACGCGGACGGAGGACGTCGCGAGCTTGCGGAGCGAACGGAACATCGTCGTCACCCCGTCGCGAGCAGGAACTCTCCCCAGCGCTGAAGGCTGTACTCGTACGTGTTCATCACGGTGTTCCACACGGCGACGTTGGAGAAGCGTCGCTCGTAGGAGCCGCCATTGCGTCGCGTCCCGGCGGGGACGGCGACTTCGCCCTTCGTGTTCATGAGCGGCTCGCGCGCGACCTCGCCGCCGTACCAGTAGGCCCACTCGTCGGCCGTGAGGAACGGACGTGAGCGTTCGGGCGTGGAGATGTAGTAGCCCTGTCGAGCGATGAACGCGCCCGGCCATCCCGAGAGCCACCAGTTCATGTACGCGTAGGCCGCGTCGCGCGTCGGGCCGGTCGCGGCAGCGGAGAGGCACATCACGCCGTGCCACGCGCGGTAGCCCTCGCGGGGCGCGGCGTACACGCACGGGATGCCGCGGCCGTTCAATGCGCTCGCCCCCGGTGAGAACATGCTCTCGACCACGACGCCGTCGCGCTCCATGAACTCGACCGACTCGGGGACGGAGCTCCAGACGCCGCGGAACTGTCCCGCGCGGCCGAGGTCGATCAAGTGCCGGAAGAGCTCGTCGAGCTCGGCGCGGGTGATGGCGCCGATGTCCGCGAACTTCATGCGGCCGGTCGCCTCCGCGGCGAGCGCGACGTCGAAGAGGCCGATCGTCGGCGCGTTCACGAGCGCGACGCGGCCGCGGTAGCGCTCGTCGAAGAGCCAACCCCAGCTCTCGGTCTCGTACGGGACGCCGCGGTCCACGCGCGACGCGTCGTAGCCGAACGAATCGACGTTGTGGACGTAGGGGAGGAAGCTGATCCGGTCGGTCGGGTTCGAGCCGAGGTGTCCGTCGCGTTGGACGTAGAGGAGCTTGTAGGGGGCGTCGCCGCGGCCGTACGCGGCGTTGGGGGTGAGGCGCCCGGTCTTGGTGAGATCGTTGACGTCGTCCCAGTAGTCGATGCGGCGCCGGTCGATCGGTTGAATGGAACGCGCGTCCCACAGGACGTTCAGGCTGTTCGACCACTGCTCGTAGAGGTCGAAGGACTCGGGGCGCGTCGACGCGCGGTGAAGGACCCGCGCGCTCCCACCCGGTTCGAACGTGATGTCGATCCCGAGGTCGCGCTGGGCCCGCTCGCGCAAGGGCTCTTGCAGCGTGACGTGGGTGCCGAGGATTCGCAGCGCGAACTTCTTCTTGGCCCAGACCGTCGGGGCGGCGAGGCAAGAGGCCGCGCCGGCCAGGAACGCTCTTCGTGTCGCGCCCACGTAGTTGGGTTCGGACGCTCGACAGAGTCGTTGAGGCGGGGCGTCCTCCGTGTTCTCGTCCGAGACGTGCGGGCGCGCTTCGTACGGGATCGGAACGGGACACCGGGCATCGTCGCCGCATCCGTTACCGAGGCGCTGTGGGCCATGGGCGTCCTCCACGCGCGCCACAGGCCGCTGCAAGCCTTCTTGCTCTTCACCGCGGGGCGCGGCGCACTCGCCGGAACGCTCGCGCCGGCGCCGGAGCTCTTGCGCCTCGACGAGACCGCGCACCGCCTCGATCTGGTGCGTCGTGGGCGCGCCGCCGCGGAGCGTGTCGACGAGGTGAGTCGCGAGAAGCTGCGCGCGTACCTCGACGGATTCGCGGCGGGCCTCGAGCGGAGCGGGCTGCCGTTCGAGCTGCGCGCGTTGCTCGCGCGGTTCGAGGCGCCGGACATCCCGGCGTTGATGTCGGGGTTGTTGCTGTCGGCGTACCTCGGCCTCGCGGAGGGGCAAGCGCGGATGGAGCGCTTGTTGGTCGAAGCCGTGCAGGCCGGCGCATCGACGGAGGTGCTGGCGCAGATGTTCGCACCGCACCTCGACGGTTGGTCACCCGAGACGATGCGCCGCCTCGATCTCGGACGGGACGGCGGCGCGCACGCGGCGGTGGGCGGGAGCAACGCGTGGGCGGTCGCCCCCGAGCGCACGCGCGAGGGTCGCGCGATCCTCGCCGGCGATCCGCACCTCGGGATCGGGCAGCTCCCCGCGCTGTTCTTCGAAATGACGGTGCGCCTCCCGAACGATTACTGGCTCGGCGCGACCATCCCCGGGTTGCCGAGCGTCGCGGTCGGGCGCAATCGCCGCGTCGCGTGGAGCGGGACGTTCGCGGTCGCCGACAACGTCGACGCGTTCGTCGAGGAGATCGTCGGATCGAGAGCGAGCGGCGATCCGATCGTGGAGCGCCGCGTGGACGTCGCGCGTCGCGGCCTCGGCCCGATGTCGCTCGCGTTCTACGAGACGCCGCGCGGGACTCTCGACGGCGCCCCCCGCGACGGAGCGATGCGGGCGGTCTCGTGGTCCGGCGCCGAACGCCCCGAAGAGGCGATCGTCGCGTACTTCGCGCTGCTCGAAGCCGACTCCGCCGCCGCCGCCGAGCGCGCGCTCGAGGGCGCGCACACGTTGAGCCTCCACTTCGTCCTCGCGGATCGCGGCGGCGACGTCCGATACAAACAGGTCGGCTGCATCCCCCGCCGCACGGGCGGGTGGTCCGGGCTCTACCCTTCGGCGCGCGATGACCACGCGTGGGACGGCTTCTACCGCGGGGCGCGTCTCCCAAGCTCCGGCCCGCACGAAGGGATGGTCGTGACCGCGAACGAGGCGCGCCGCGCGCCCGACGGCGGCGTGCTCTCCACGTTCGGCCTCGCGCCGTATCGCCGCGATCGCATCCGCGCGTTGCTCCGCGACGGGGGCCCGCACGACATCGCGTCGATGCAGCGCATCCAGCTCGACCTCTTCTCGCGACAAGCGGAGCGGTTGAGGCCGCGCCTGCTCGCGGCGCTCGACGAAGGCCCGCTGCGCGCCGCGCTCGCCGCGTGGGACCTGCGCTACTCCGCGGGATCGATCGGCGCGCACGCGTTCGAGATCGCGTACCGCGCCGCGCTCCGCGGGTTGGCGAGCGTGCTCGGGGGCGCGTGGTTCGAGGCGCGACTCGAGTCGACCGAGGTGCGGATCTGGTGGTCCGCCGCGCTCGACCGCGCGCTGAGCGACGACGCGATCTGGGCCGGCCCCGTTGGCGCGGCGATCGCGCAAAAGCTCGACGACGTCCGCCGCGCGGTGCCCGCGCGGTGGGGCGACGTGCAGCGGCTCGAGCTCCGCCACCTGATGTTCGGCGGCCTCCCGGATCTGTTCGGCTTCGATCGCGGGCCGTACCCGCTCGTCGGATCGATGGCCACGGTGTGCCAGGGCGATGTCGTCCAGATCGGCGCCGGCCGGGTCCACGTGGGGCCGGCGTATCGCTTCGTCACCGACCTCGGCGAGGACTGCGCGTACACGTCGTTGCCCGGGGGCATCGACGGGTCGCGCTTCTCACCGACGTACGATCGATGGCTCGACGATCACCTCGCGGGGCGATCTCACCGGCTCGCGCCGCCGCCGGTCTGAGGCCGCACCGTCACGCCGAAGTGGATCGAGCGCGGGAGCTGCGTCTCCAGCGCGGCGCGCCCGTCGATGCCGGCGGGCCCGTTGACCTCGTGGATCTCGTTGTCCATGTCGAGGAGGTTGGCGGCGAGGAGCCACAGCTCGACCTCCTGGTCGTCGGCGCGGAGGCGGTACGCGACCTGAGCGTCGACGCCGAGGTGGAAGTCCTCGCGCGGGCCGGCGAGCGGGCGTTGGTACTGAAACGGCGAGCCGCGGTTGCTGTGGTAGGTGAGGGCGACGCGGCCGTCGCCGTGTCGATTCACGTCGAGGAACGCGAAGGGCTGGCCGTCGCGGTGGCGGGCGCTCGCCGAGATCCACAGGTCGTCGACCGGGGAGTACGCGGCCGCGACCTCCAGGATGAACGCGCGGTCGAGATCGAGCGCCGCGAGCCCGAGGCGGTCCGCGTTCGGGGAGGCGCCCGCGGCGCTGATGATCGCGACGTCGTTCGCGGTCGGGCCATTGCCGAACGTCGTCGTCCCCACTGCGTTGTACGCGGCGAACGACGCCGTGAAATAGAAGCGCTCGTACCCGCGCGTGGAGGCGTCCAGGTGGAGCGCGAAGTAGACGGGGTGGTCGTCGTTCGGGTTGGTCAGGAGGTACGACTTCTCGCGTTCGTTCGAATAGAACACGCCGCCCACGGTGTCGCCGTATCGCGACGCGTCGCCGTCGTAGTCGAGCGCGAAGTGACCGCGGAAGAGCTTGAAGAGGCCCTGCGCGCCGAACCTCCAGTGCTCCGACAACGTGATGTCGAGCCCGAGCGCGGCGCGGTACACGTTCGGCCCCGCGAGGCGATCGTCGAGCCCGACGAAGCGGCCGCCCACGTCGTTGACCGTGCGGCCGTCGTCGAGCGTCAGGCGCGCGGAGAGGTACGCGGGATCCACGGCGCGCGCGACCTGCGTGGTGAGCGGCATCGGCGTCTTCGCGATCGAGAGGAACGGGCGCACCGGGCCCCAGTTGGTGAGCGAGAGTGAGGCCTTCAGGCCCACGTCGATGAACGCGAGTGTGTTGCGCCCGGTTCGGTTCGCCGCGTGCGTGTGGGCGGCGAAGAGATCGTAGGTGGCGACGAGCGGGCCGTCGCGCGCCGTGCCGCGCACGCCGACGCGGTGATCGCCGATCATCTGCGCGGCGTCGCGCGTCGCGAAGTCCCAACGCCCGTAGGGCGCGCCCTGGAAGGTGACCGGCTGCGACCACGCGTCGATCCGCGGTGACCACAGCAGCGCCCTCTCGTCGCCCCATACGTAGAACGGGCCGCTCGAGTACGCGAAGCCGAGCTTCATCGCGGTGGTGACGCCGTCGGGTTCGAACGGGGAGAGCGCCTCGCCGTCCGGGCCGACGATGTCGCGCACGAAGCCGCGGTCGCGCGCGCGGAGATCGTAGCGCCCGACGGTCAGCCCGAGGTGTCCGCCCTCGAACGCGACGCCGAGCATCGTCGCGAAGCGTCCGAGGCGCGATGCCTCCGTCGGCTGGTGACCGACCTCGGCGAAGAGCTGGTCGCGCGAGGTCACGTCGGTGAGCCAGGTGATCGCGTAGCGACCGTGATCGGGGCGGTAGGTCGCGAGGCTCGACGCGCGCGTGGCGAGCTCTGGCTCCACGCCGCGCAGCGCGCCGTCCCACGCGAAGTCGAGGTAGCGACGCTCGAGCCGATCCACACGCGCCGAGATCGCGAGGCGCCCGCTCGCGAGCGCGACGTCTTCGGCGAGCTCGAGCCGGAACGACGGGCCGAAGCGTCGTCGCTCGGGCGTGGGCGGCGGCGTGCGCTCGGTGGCGTGGCGCCCCGAGAACAGATCCATGATCGGGAGCGCGAGCGGGAAGCGCCCGCCGGCTTCGCCGAGCGTGACCCACGCGCTCGCCGCGTGGGCGCCGCGCGTCGTGAGCGCCACGCCCTGGCGACGCGCGTTCGTCGGGTTCTCGGCGAAGCGGAGGACGAGGCGCTGCGTCGCCGCGGTCGGCACACGGAACGTCGCCGCGCCGTCGAAGAGCGGATCCGAGACGTCGAAGCCGTCGACGAACCACCGGGTCGACGTCCACGAGTCGCCGTAGATCGCGACCTTCTCCGGGTCGATATCGGAGAAGCCGCCGCTCTCCTCGACCAACACCACCGCGGGCCCAGCGATCATCTCGAACGTCGACGAGAGCGAGAACGTCCCGGGAAGCAGCTCGAGCGCGCGCTCCGCGACGTAGTCGGAGTCCACGAGCCCGACCTGCTCGAACGTCTCCGCGGTGAAGCCGCCCGCCGCACCGGTCGACGTCGCCACTGCGAACAACCACCACGTCACCACGGCAGCCGCCCTCCGAGGCCGAGCGTCGCGGTGTGGTCGTCGTCGAACGTCGTCGCGACCTCGACGAACCCGGATGCGTAGCGGAGCAGCGCGACGTCGACGCGCGCGGTGAAGTCGTCCGAGTCACCGTCGACCAGCGGCAGCCACGTCACGGCGAGCTGCACGCCGTGCTCCGGGCGGCGCCACGCCGCGGTGAGGCGCGCGCCGACGAGGAGCTCGGTCTCGGGGGCGTCGATCAGGCGGGTGCGGTAGTCGAGCACCACGCCGGCTCCGACGCCGGCCACGCGCGCCCCGAGCCAGGGCGCGATGCGGCGGAAGCTCGTGCCGTCCGGGTCGACGAGCGCAGCGGCGTTCGCGCCGAGGGCGACCGCGAAGCCCGCGTCGAACGCGTGCTGGTGTTCGAGCGCGGCGTCGAGCCCGCCCGCGAACGCGGTGTCGCCGCGCGTGGTGAGCGCGCCCGCGACCCCGTGCAGCGCGAGTGCGCCGTCCACGCCCGGTCGCGGTTCGCGCGGCGCGAAGTGCAGCAGGTACGGCATCACGTAGCCGGCGAAGAGGCCGGCGATCGCGCCGCCGAGGACGTCCGAGACGTAGTGGCGCCCAGAGGGCACGCGGAGGATCGCGGAGCCCATCGCGAGCCCGAGCGCGGTCGCGCAGGCGGCGTCGTCCGCGGCGCCGCCGCCCCAGAGATCGAGGAAGTCGTGGTGCGCGCAGACGAGGCCGGCGCTCGCGAACGCGGCGGTGGAGTGACCGCTCGCGAACGAGCGCCGCGAGCTGGACGAGCGACACGAGTAGTCGTCGCCGGTCCCGGGGCACGGATCCGCGATCGGGCGGACGCGCCCCACCGTCTGCTTCGTGATCAGCGTGAACAACCCCGCGACCGCGACGGCCTCGAGGTCCATCATCAGCATCGATCCCGCGAGGCCGAGATCGCCGCGCGCGAGGAGGGCGGTCGCGCCCACGTCGACCACGAACGGCGATAGGATCAGGCCGTCCTGCAGGTAGTCGCTCACGTCCGAGATCGTGTCGCGCGTGGCGCGGTCCGTCGCGGTCGCGTGGTCGAGGAATGGTTGGTCGCCGGGGAGGCTGTGTTTCCAGCCGTTGGGGGGCGGCGAGCGGAACAAGCCGGCGAGGGCGCCGAGCGCCGCGGCGAGGCCGATCGTCGCGCCGACGTCGACCGCGGTGATGTCGATCGATGCGGAGGAGGTCTGGGTCGAGGCGAGCGCGGGCCGTGGCGCGAGCGCGGCGACGGCGAGCGTGAGGAGCGCGGCGCGCACGACCCGGACCGCTTAACAGGTCCGTCGTCGCGTTGTCGCTACCGACCGTCCCACTCGATCTCGAGCGAGCGCCCCGACGGGAAGCCCGCCACGCCGCCCGTCTTGCCGGGCATCGGATCCCAGCACAGCGTGTTCACGCCGGGCTGCAACGTGGCGACGATGTCCTGCGGGGTGACGAGGCGACCGTTCGCGGCGATCGCGTCGTAGAGCACCTCGGTCGTGCCGTCGGGCTTCTCGAGCCAGATGCGATGCACGTCGATGTCCGCGTAGTGGCGCGCGTTCGCGACGCGCTCCGCGTGGGAGTCTCCGACGTGGCCGCTCACCGGCAGCAGCATGAGCGCGCCGATCTCGCCGGTCGGGCCGAGGTTCGTCACCGCGTACTTCGGGACGATGTGTTTTTTGTAGCTGCCCTGGCGCGTCTGCGTCGCGCGGCCGGGCTCGAACAACACGGACATCGGTGGCGTCGCGTCGTCGAGGATCGTCCGCTCCATGTCGCCGATCAGTGACTTCACCCACCGCGAGTCCGCCGACGGCGCGTTCGCGCGCGCCTGATCCGCGCGGGTCGTGGCCTGCTCGACCGCCGTGGGCTCGAGCGTCGGACCGCGCGCGGCCTGGTGCGTGGCGCAGCCGCTGAGCACCACCGCGGCGCCGATCGTCACGACCGCGACCGCGCGCCGCATGAACCCCCAGGACGCGCCGCGCTCGGCGGCCGTCGTCCGGCGGACGGGGTTCGCGCCCTGGGTGCTGGCCCGCTTCGCGAGCCCCGTCGCGAGCGGGCCCTCGGGCGCCGTCGTCTCGACCGGGGCGGGCCGAGGGCCCTGGAGGGCGAGGAGCGGTGCGAGCACCGGGGTTTGCGACGTCCTGTCGGCGGGTTTCAGCATGGCACAGAGCTTATCGGTGCCGATGTAGGTGTCGGTGCGAAAAAGTATACAAATGTCCCGAACACCGGCCTCAGAAGGGCGCGTACACGCCGAGCTGGGCGATGTGGGCGTCACCGTACCGATTGGTCTGGTGATAGAAGTAGTACGACGGCTGCAGCCGACCCCCGGACATGAACGACAGCGGGGTCCCGTTCAGGAACGACAGCGACCACATGATCTGGCCGCCGACCATCGCCGTCTCCAGGTCCCTCAACTTCGGGTCCGTCGTGATGAAGTTGTCGACGAGCTCCACGAAGAAGACACCACCCTGCGTGTGGTAGCGGAACATCGGCTGCACATCGAGGCCGGGCAGGATCTCTTGCGTCACCGTGAGCCCCACCGTGTGACAGGTCAGGTCCCACGACCCGAACCCCAACACATACGACAGCCGCGCCGTCGTGTTCGTCTCGAAGCGGTAGGCCGTCCACGCCGATAGCGCGTACCGCTCGCGTTCGCGCGGGTGCTGCTCCACCCGGTACGGATTCTCCTGGTACCCGCGGAACACGTCGAAGTCGAACGTGCCCCCCGCCATCCACCGGTTCGACAACACCTGCGTCAACTGCAGCGCGAGGTACATCGTGTGGAGCGTGTCCCGGAACCCCTGGCGACCGCGCTGCAGGATGATGTCGTAGCGATAGTCGAGCCGCCCGAACAACGTGGTCGTCCGGTTCGGCAGCTCGTACTCCAACTGGCCGCGCACCGAGTGCGAGCGGTAGTC
>JAUHYN010000143.1 GCA_030426505.1 bacterium
CGGTCTCGATGCGCTCGGCCCTCGTCGCGTCGCTCGTGACCAGCCGCCACGAAGAGGTCCGCCAGCGCATCCGCGCGGTGGCGGCGAGGCTCGCGGGGGTCTCCGAAGCGTTCGCGGGCGCGCTGCTCGTGATGATCGTCGAGCGCCTCACGCGGCGCGACTCCAGCGAGGCCCTGCAACGTGACTTGCACGCCCTCCTCACCGGAGATCTGCGCGGCTACCTGGAGCGCCTCCCCGAGAAGTCGATCTGGCGCCTCCTCCGCGCGCCCTCCACCGCCGCCGGAGACGCGGCCGGCGTAGTGCTCGAGACCTGGAGCCACACCCAGCTGACGATGGTCGAGATCGTCGAGCTCGCGAGCCACGAGGTGTTGCGCGTGCGCGAGGCCGCGTGGCGCCTGCTGCGATCCGACGTGGACCGCGTGAAGGCCGAGCTCCCGCAGGCCGTCCGCATGCTCGACGCGAAGTGGGAGGACTCCCGCCGCGCCGCCAACGCGTTCTTCGACGAGGCCCTCGAAGACGAAGACTTCACGCCCGAGGTCCTCGTGTCGGTTTGCGACAGCAACCGCGAGGACGTGCAGCGCTTCGGCCGCGACCTCGTCGTGCGCCGCTTCCGCGCCGACGCCGCGCCGGGCTTCCTCCTGAAGCTGAGCGAACACCCGTCCGTCGCGATGCAGGCGTTCGTGTCGGGCCTCCTCACGACCTACGCGAAGGGCCACCTCGATCGCATCGAGCGCCTCGTCCCGTACATGGCGGGCGCACTCGCGCGGGTGAACCGGGGGCGCGTCGCGAAGGACCGCGTCTTCGATCTCCTGGAGGCGACGATCGACACACCCGAGGGCGCCGCGATCGTCGCCAGGCTCCTCGAGGACGTCAGCAACACGATGGCGATCGGCGACAAGGCCCGCGCGATCGCGTTGCTCCTAGCGATCGCGAAGAAGCACCCCGGCGTCCCCACGCCGCTCGACGTGAAGCCGGTGGAGGTGCGCCGTGGAGTTTGAGCACGCCTACTCTCGAAGCTCCGCGGTTCGGCACTCGGCGAACGAGACCGGCGTGTCGTTCTCACCGGATCTGACGCGCGAGCCGACGTACTTCTCGGGGCGGCTCAGGGAGTCGATTCGCTTCCGCGAGGCGATCAGCGCGCTGCACGACGTGGTCGTCTCCGACCTCCGCTTCAAGCCCAAGGACCGCGAGGCGTACAAGCGCTGGGCCGCCGAGAACGAGGACCGCGGGCTCGACGCGCTGATGGCGAAGGAGGCCGCGCTCAAGGCCCAGATCGACGAGCTCCACGCCGAGCTCTCGGAGCTGAACAAGCGCAGCCACGCGCGCATGGCGACGTTCTACCGCGCGCGCCAGCAGTACTTCGACTACCTCTACCAAAAGGACAAGGACGCCTGGTTCGTGCTCGACCCGGTCATCACCGTCCACCCCGACCAGGTCTTCTTCGAGTGCTTCAGCCAGGACGAGTCCACCTACGGGCGCCTCGCCGCGAGCTACGAGGTGTTCGATCACATCGGCGAGCACGCGTGCGGCACGACCAACGTCGACTACTCGCAGGCGCTCTACGACGAGTTCCAGAAGATCCGCACGTACAAGGACACCCAGCTCGTCGTCGACCCAGGCGGCTTCGAGGTCGATACGAGCGGCGAGCCCACCTACAAAGAGCTGAAGATCGACCTCCCCGAGAGCTGGGTGCGCGGCTTCCTCCAGGTGAACAGCGCGATGACGTTCCCGTCCGCGCGCGTCCGCCTCCACCCCTACGATCTGCACAACCTCTGCTTCGTGCTCCGCCGCAAGAAGGAGCTGAAGGGCCCGCGCTCGATGCGTTGGCGCCTGTCGCCCGGCGAGCCGGTCCGCGTGTTGATGGAGCCCTGGAACATCGAGGTGGAGTGCCCGCGCTCGATCTACGAGGGCGATCTCGACGACGAGATCCGCACCTGGGGCCGCCGCCGCATCCACACCCTCGAGCGCCTGATCCCGATCGCGAAGCACATCGACGTCCTGCTCCTCGGCACCGGCCTCCCCACGTTCTACGTCGCTGACCTCGGCGACATGGTCTTCACGCTCGGCCTCTCCGGCTGGACCGCGAACGACTGGTCGCGCGCCGGGAACTTCGACCTGATGGCGCCGCGCCGCGACGTCGACGAGCTGACCAAGCGCCGCGTCTTCGATGAGCTCAAGGAGACCTGGTACGCCCGCGCCGACGATCTCGCGGCGCGGCTGAGCCTCGACAGCGCCGTCGTCCACGGCGCGCTCTCTGCGTACGCGCAGGCCGGGCGCGTCATCTACGACGTCGCGGACGAGGTCTACCGCGTCCGCGAGCTCACGAAGGATCCGCTCCCGGTCGACGCCCTTCGATTCGCGAACGAGCGTGAAGCCGAGGCGGCCCGCTTCGTCGCCGCCGCGCAGGCGACGATGGCGAGCGCCGACAAGAGCGGCGGCGTCACGCGCATCACCGGGACCGTCGCGGACAAGTCCAAGAAACACGAAGCGCTGCTCGCGATCGACGACGACGATCGACTCGTCGATGGCCGATGCGAGTGCCGCTTCTATCAATCGAACAAGCTCTACAAGGGCCCGTGCGAGCACATGTTGGCGCTGCGCATGGTCTTCGAGCGGAGAAGGAGGGTACGCTAACGAGGCGACTGCGGCGGACCGAGCGGAGCGGGGACCTTGCAACCTGGGCGCTGTGATCGGCGTCCATGCGAAATGGCACACTTCGCTTCACTGGCTCGCTCGTGACTATGCGGAACTTCCCACTGGTGACGTCAGTCGCAGTGTGAATTCCGAGAAGTGACTGCACGTCACCAGTGGGGTTCCGCTCGAGTTGAGACGATCCAGTCCTCGGAGAGGACGAAGGGGCCGTCGCTCCGTTCGGTTCGCCGCAGCCGCCTCGTTGGCCACAGGTCGTGAGCCAGCAACCCAATACTCGGCAAGAGCTGTACGACCGCATCCGCGAGTCGTCGAAGGACGAGGTCATCCTCGAGGAGATGATCCGCCTCGGCTTCTGGCCGCGGGACAGCGAGCAGCCCAACGATCCGGCGGAGGAGATCCGCCGGCGCGGCCAGCTCCAACGCGAGCTCGCCGAGCTCCGCAAGCAGCGCGCGCGCCTCGGCAATGAAGCCGCGCTCCGCAAGGAGCTGTACAAGCAGCGCCTCGCCGAGTCGCGCAAGAAGAAGGCGGAGACCAAGCGCCGCCGCCTCGACGAGCGAAAGCAACGCGCCCACGCCCACGCGCTGAAGAAGCGCGAGGCGATCGAATACCTCGGCGAAGGCGTCTCCGGTGGCCTGTCGAACGCCGAGTCCGACGCCGCGCGCCTCGAGGCGCAGGGCCTCCCGGTCCTCGCGACCGCGAAGGAACTCTCCGAGAAGACCGGCCTCGAGGTCGGGCACCTCCGCTACCTCACGTTCCACCGGAAGGTGAGCCGCACGAGCCACTACGTGCGCTTCGACCTCCCGAAGAAGACGGGCGGCACGCGCCGGATCTCCGCGCCGATGCCGCGGCTCAAGTGGTTGCAGACCTGGATCCTGCAGCACGTGTTGGAGCCGGTCGCCGCGAGCACGCACGCGCACGGCTTCCGCCCCGGGCGATCGATCGTCACGAACGCCGAGGCCCACGTGGGCGCGAAGGTCGTCGTGAACATCGACCTCGCGGACTTCTTCCCGACGGTCACCTACCCGCGCGTGAAGGGGCTGTTCCGATCGCTCGGCTACTCCGAAGAGCTCGCGACGATCTTCGGGCTCGCTTGCACGGAGCCGGACGTCGCCGAGGTCGAGCTCGACGGTAAGACGTACTTCGTCCACGAGGGCGCGCGGCACCTCCCGCAGGGCGCGCCGTCCAGCCCGGCGATCACGAACCTGATCTGCCGCCGCCTCGACGCGCGCGTCGCGGCGCTCGCGGGCCAGCTCGGCTTCACGTTCACGCGCTACGCGGACGACTTCACGTTCTCGACCGCGTCGGACGCGCCGGACATCGGCCGGCTCCTCGGGCGGCTGAACCGGATCGTGAAGGAAGAGGGCTTCTCGATTCACCGGAAGAAGACGCGCGTCCTCCGCCGCGGCCGGCGCCAGGAGGTCACGGGCCTCGTCATCAACGACGGGCGCGTCACCGTCCCGCGCGACGCGTTGAAGCGCTTCCGCGCCCTGCTCTTCCAGATCGAGCGCGACGGTCCGGAGGGCAAGCGGTGGGGCGCGTCGAAGGACGTGCTCTCTTCGATCCACGGCTTTGCGAGCTTCGTGATGATGGTCGACCGCGAGAAGGGCGGGCAGCTCATGGCGCGCGTGCGGAAGATCCTCGCGGCGCACGGCGCGCCGCCGCCGAAGAAGAAGTCCCGCGCGCCGACCGAGGCCGCGCGCGAGGTGCTGTTCCGCCCCATCCCCGCCCCGCGTGAGCCGGAGCCGGAGCCGATCCCGCCGCCGACGAAGAAGGAGGCGCGCGAGGAATCGGCGCGGGTCGAGAAGGAGCGCGTCCGCGCGGAAGCGGCGCCGGTCTGGGCGCGCATCGTCGCGAAGCTGATCGACTTCGCGCTCGTGGGCCTCACGGTGTGGGGCTTCGGGCGGTTCTTCGGTTCCGAGGCGCTCGGGCTCCTCGTCGGCTACGGGTGGCTGCTGATCTCCGACGTCAACAGCATCACGAAGCCGTGGTTCTCGATGAAGTGCGTGATGGCGAAGACCGGCGAGGACTGCACGTTCCTCGGCTCGATCCAGCGCAACGCGGTCTTCACGATCGTGAGTCTCCTCCCGCGCCTGCACCAGGCGATGAGCGGGATGTCCGCGGCCGACTACCGCGCCGAGAACGTCACGATCCGCGTCCTCGGCTTGTTCGCGGTGTTCGCCGTGATCGCGATGGAGCTGTGGGCGGTCTACAACAGCGACGACCGCACGCGTTGGGGCGATCAGCTCGCGGGGACCCGCGTGATCAACGCGAAGAAGACGCCCCCATCCGAGCCCGCTGCCTGAGCGCGTGGTCCGCGAGGGTCCACGCGACGACCGCCTCCGCGATCGGGATGAAGCGCGGCACGAGGCAGGGGTCGTGGCGGCCCTTGGTCGTGACGGTCGTCGGCTCGAGCGCGGTCGTGACCGTGTCGAGCGGCTGCGGGATGCTGCTCGCCGGCTTCACCGAGGCGCGCAACAGGATCGGCATGCCCGTGGAGATGCCGCCGAGGATCCCGCCGTGGTGGTTCGTCTTCGTCACCACGCGATCGCCCTCGACCGCGAAGCGATCGTCCTGCGCGCTCCCGCGCCGTGACGCCGCCGCGAAGCCGGCGCCGAGCTCCACGCCGTTGACCGCGGGGACGGAGAACAGCGCCTTCGCGAGGTCGGCCTCGAGCTTGTCGAAGACCGGCTCGCCCCACCCCGCCGGGACTCCCGTGGCGACGATCTGAGCCACGCCGCCGATCGAGTCTCGGTCGGCGCGGGCCGCCTCGATCACGGCGATCATCTCGGCCACGACGGCGGGATCCGGACATCGGACGGGCGTCGCTTCGACGTGGTCTTCGGTGACGGCGAGCGGATCGATCGCGGTCGACACGTCGCCGACGCGCTGGGTGTACGCGAGGACCGAGGCGCCGAAGCCCGCGAGGATCTTCTTCGCGACGACGCCGGCCGCCACGCGCATCACCGTCTCGCGCGCGCTCGCGCGCCCACCGCCGCGGTGATCGCGCACGCCGTACTTCGCGAAGTACGACCAGTCGGCGTGGCCAGGGCGGAACTTGTCCTTCAGCGCGTCGTAGTCCTTGGACTTCGCGTCGGTGTTCTCGACGAGGAGCGCGAGCGCGGTGCCGGTCGTGACGCCCTCGAAGACGCCCGAGAGGATCTGCACGCGGTCCGCTTCCTTGCGCTGCGTGACGATCGCGCTCTGCCCGGGGCGGCGGCGCGACAGGTCGTGTTCGAAGTCGGCCTCCGACAGCGAAAGGCCCGGCGGCACGCCGTCGAGGATCGCGACCTCGGCCGGGCCGTGGCTCTCCCCCGCCGTCGTGAGGACCAGGATCCGCCCGGTGCTGCTGCCCGTCATCGCCCCCGGAGCGTAGCCGGACCGACGTTGACTCGCGAATCAATGATCCCTATCGTCGCCATTGATTCGAGAATCAATCGCTCGGAATCGAGGAGTCGAAAGCCACATGTCGCACGTCGTGATGCAGGACCACGAAATCTTCACCGAGGAGCACAAGGCGCTCCGCAAGACGGTTCGCCAGTTCGCCGAGTCCCTCGCGCCCTTCTCCGAGGAGTGGGACGCGGAGGGCATCTTCCCCCGCGAGGTCTTCAAGCAGGCCGGCGACCTCGGGCTGCTCGGGATCCGCGCCAGCGAGGACATTGGCGGGATGGGCCTGGACTGGTGGTACACGACCGTCTGGGCCGAGGAGCTGTGCAACACGCGGAACGCGGGCGTGAACATGGCCCTGCTCGTCCAGTCGGACATGGCCACGCCGATCATCGACGAGATCGGAAGCGACGAGGTGAAGCGGGAGTTCCTCGCCCCCGCGATCACCGGCGAGAAGATCGCCGCGCTCGGCGTCTCGGAGCCCGGCGGCGGCTCGGACGTCGCGGCGATTCGGACGACCGCGGTCCGCGACGGCGACGACTACGTCATCAACGGCCAGAAGCTGTGGATCACGAACGGCACGCGCGCGGACTTCATCACGCTCGCGGTGCGCACCGGCGAAGACGGCTACGGCGGCATCACGCTGCTCGTCTTCCCTACGGACGTGAAGGGCTTCCACGTCGGCAAGAGCCTCAAGAAGATCGGCAACAAGTCGTCGGACACGGCGGAGCTGTTCTTCGAGGATTGCCGCGTCCCCGTGCGCTACCGCCTCGGCGAAGAGAACATGGGCTTTTATCACATCATGACGAACTTCCAGGGCGAGCGCCTGGTCGCGGCGATTGGGTGTGTCCACGGCATGGAGATCGCGGTGCGCGAGGCGATCGCGTACGGCAACGATCGCAAGGCGTTCGGGCGGCCGCTCACGAAGTTCCAGGTGTGGAAGCACAAGCTGGTCGAGCACCTCACCGCGATCGAGGCGGCGCGGCGGCTCACGTACTTTGCCGTCGACAAGTTCAACAAGGACTCCTCGTCGGCGCAGCGCGAGATCACGATGGCGAAGCTCTTCGCGGGCGACCTCGCCCAGAAGGTGCTCTACGACTGCATGCAGATGTACGGCGGGTTCGGGTACACGACCGAGTACCCGATCAGCCGCGCGTGGACGGACGTCCGCCTGATCACGATCGGCGGCGGCACGTCGGAGATCATGAAAGAGATCCTGACGAAGATCGAAGGGCTGTAGTCGTGGAGAACATCAAGACGTCGCTCGAGGGCGGCATCCTCACGGTCGCGTTCGACCGCGCGAACAAGAAGAACGCCCTGACGCTCGCGATGTACGAGGGCCTCGTGGCCGCGTACCAGCGCGCGGCCGAGGACAAGGCCGTGCGCGTCTTGTTGCTCCGCGGCGAGGGCGGGACGTTCACGGCCGGCAACGACCTGATGGACTTCATGCAGGACCCGCCGAAGGACGAGGACTCGCCCGTCGCGCGGTTCCTGAAGCAGCTCGCGTCGTTCCCGAAGCCGTCGGTGGCGGCGGTCGAGGGCCACGCGATCGGGCTCGGGAGCACCCTCCTCCTCCACACGGACCTCGTCTACGCGGCGGCCGACGCGAAGTTCCGGATGCCGTTCATCAACCTCGGGCTCGTGCCCGAGGGCGCGTCGAGCTACCTCCTCCCGCGCACGGCGGGCTGGCGGCTCGCGGCGGAGCTGATCTACTTCGGCGACGTCTTCGACGCCGAGACCGCGCAGCGCGCCGGGCTCGTGAATCGCGTGGTGCCGCCCGGTGAGGTGGTGGCGATCGCGACCGAGCGCGCGCAGGCGCTCGCCAAGCAGCCGATCGGCGCGCTGATGGACGCCAAGCGGTTGCTCGCCGCGGGGACGCGCGACGCGATCGATTCCGCGCTGCGGCGCGAAGGCGAGATCTTTACGTCGCGCCTCACGTCGCCGGAGGCGATGGAGGCGTTCACTTCGTTCTTCGAGCGCCGCGCGCCCGACTTCACGAAGTTCGACGCGGGCTGAGGCAGGCGAGACGTGCTCTCGCCGATGTTCGGCTACGGACAAGACCCCGTCGAGACGGTGGGGAAGCGGCGGTGGACGCCCTCGCACTGGGCGGTCGTCGTGTCGTCGTAGATCGTGAAGAAGTCCCCGGACAGCTCCACGCGCCGGTCCTCGACGATGTCCTGCGGGCCGCCGTCCGTCGCGCTGGAGACGGTGTGAAGGATCGTCCCGTCGTACGTCGCCGGGCCGCTCGAGGCCTCGACGCAATACTCGAATACGCCGTCCGCGTTGGCCTCGGTGTCGACCTCGACCTTGTGCCACGCGCCCTCCCCGTCGAAGAGCGTTCCGTTGCGGCGGATCGCGCAGGAGGCCGGAGGCACGGTGCAGGCGTCGTCCGGAGGCGCGCACTCCACCCAGACGCCGGCGATCATCTCGGTGGGCGTCATCGCGTCGTCGCCGCAGGCGAACAGTGAGAGGGCGGCGAGAGCGAGGAGCAAGCGACGCATGAGGTGTATTCAACCAGGTTTGGCCGCGCCGGATCAACTCGGTGCCGCGCCCTTGGGCGCGCGTCTTGGCTTCGGCGTTCGGCGTCGCTGATTGCGTGGCGTTCGTCGGCCGGCGCTCGGCGCGCCAAGGAGCGCCTCAACCGGCGCTCGCGCGTCGACGCCAGCGCCTCGCCAAGACCACCAACCCCGCGAGCACGAGCCACGACGGCCCGCCGGTCGTCGCGCACGACGCCGGCGCCTCGGCCGCGACCTCGTCGACCTCCGCCGACTGCAGCTCGACCACGCTCACCAGCCCCGCCTCGTCCTCGGCCCGCACCACGAGCGCCCCGTCGCGCACGGTCCACGCGACGAAGCCGTCGGCGTCCGGCACGACCTCGCGCGCGCCGGCCTCGTCCTCGACGAAGATCCGCACGCGCTCGCGGCTGATGCGATCGCGCGCGACGATCGAGAGGCCGCCCTCCACGATCGACGCCCGCAGCACGGGCGGTTCGGAGTCGATCCTCACGTTCAGCTTCACCGGCGACGGATCGAGCGAAGCGGCCTCGCCCGGGACGCGTGAGCGCACCTCGATGGTGTGCGTGCCTTGCAGCAGGAACGCCGGCTCCGCGATCGTACGCGTGCCGCCGCGCGTGAACGTCGACCACCACCCACCGTCGACGCGGACCTGGTGTTCGTAGGCCTCGTCGAGCGCGAGCGTGACCCGCGGGAGCGCCTTCCCGCCCGCGAAGTCCGCGGTGGGCGGGATCTCGACCTCGACGATCGACGCCGTCGTCTCCGCCTGCTCGCGCAGCGCCCCCGTCGCGGGCGGCGTGAGCGCCGCGTAGACCACCACGTTCTCGTACGTGCCGCCCACTGCCTCCGAACGCAGACCGAGCACCTCGGTGTCGAGGCCCGGCACGGCGGGGAGCGCGATCGGGTCCTGCGGGCCGAGCACCTCGAACAGGCCGAGCTGCACCAGCGTCGGGATCGCCGACGCGATCGAGGCCGGCGGATCCGTCAGCAGCTCGCTGTTCGTCACGCGCACGTTCGAGATGAGGTCCGCGAAGCCCGAGCCGATCACCGGCACCAACTCCTGGTCGGGTGTGACGGAGGCGCCGAGGCCCAGGCTCACGTCCAAGGTGATCGTCGCGACGCGCACGAACCGCTCCTCGACCAGGACGTTCAGCTCGATCGTCAGGTCGCGCAGCGTGAGGACCACGAGGTTGTCCTCGGGCCGCATCGGCGACCCGACGTCCGCGAGGCGCCCGCTCCCGAGCGCGAGCTCCGGCTCCGAGGCCAGCCAGATCGACAGCCGCGCGGGCTTCTCGGACCACGGGAACAGGTGGCCGCGCGTGAGGAACCGCAGCGACGGGATGATCAGCTCGAGCGTCCCGGTGTTGAGGTCCGAGATGTCGCGCTCGGTGACGCGGCCGCAGATCAGCCCGGTCTGGTACGTGCTCCACACCAACTGCTCGAGGTGCGCGCGCGACAGGCCCAGCGCGATGTCGAACTCCGTCTCGGGGGTGCCGTCGAAGTCGAGGTCCGCGAGGTCGGTCGCGGCGAGCGGCGCCGGCGCCACGAAGCCGGGGCGGGAGCGCGGGCTCGGCGTGGGCGCGGCGCAGCGCGCGTCGGGCGTGACGGGCTCGGCGCCCGCGCGCACGCCGAGCGTCACGCCGGCGGCGTCCGTGTCGACGGCGCCGCCGATGCCGAGCCAGGTGTCGACCTCGGTCGCCGCGCTCGTCCCGTAGCCGGCGCTCGCGAAGATCGAAGGGAGCGCGATGCGCTGGTCGAACGTGAGCGGGTCGAGCAGCGCGCGTGTCCCCTCGGCGCAGAAGTGCGCGCCGTGGCAGGTCGCGCCGGACGGGCAGTCGGCGTCCACGTCGCAGACCTGGCCGAGCAGGCGGCCGACGGTGGCGCGCCCGAACGCGAGCGCGGCGTCGGAGGCGCCCGAAGTGAGCGCGGTGGTGACCGCGGCGGTGGCGGCCGCGCACGTCGCCGCCTCTTGAGCGTCGCCGCTCGGCGCGGTGAGTGCGAGCGCGCCGGGCGCGAGCGTGACCGCGGCGGAGGTGACGTCGAGCGCGAGCTGCGTTGCGCCCGACGAACGCGGCGCGAGCTGCGCGTTCAGGACGACATCCGCCGGCGCCGCCGCGAGCGTCGCCACGCAGTCCACGCCCGCGACCTGCGCGTCGACGCTCGTCACGAGCTGCGCGCCGAGTGTCACGCGGACGCCGGAGGCGTTCGGCGCGATCGCGAGTGACTCGAAGCGCCCGTCGATCACGCAGTCGCCGCTCGGGCACACGATCGCGCCGCCGCCCGTGGACGAAGGCACGGGTAGCGCGAAGTACGGCGCGGACGCCCCGCCCTCGCGGCACACCTGGTTCACGCAAGACGCGGCGATCGGTCCGCTCGGCCCGACGAACCCGATGGGGCACGCGCTCGCGCAGGGCGCGACGAGCTCGCGGCGGACCTCGTCTTGGAGGAGCGCGGCGACGGTCTCGAGGCCGCGGTCGGTGGCGCGGATCTGAGCGGCGCGATCGATCAGGTCGCTCGAGGCGAAGCCGCCCGGGACGCCGCCTCGGCCCTCCACACACGCGCCGTCGCAGGCGCTCGCGAGGAAGCAGAAGAGGATGGCGCCGCGCCCGTCGAGCCTGACCACGTACGCAGTGTCGAAGGTGGCGGAATCACCGTCAATGCGCCCGAAGGCGGACCCGGCGACTCAGGGGCAGCCGAGGCCGCTCAGCACGGTCTCGTTCGAGCCCGTCGACTCGTCGCACTCGTTGTGGTCGCCGGAGTTGGTCCCGCTGCCGTCGTCGTCGACCACGATGTAGACCTGCCGCGGGGACATCGGCGGCGACGGCCACGTCGCGATCACGAACTCCGCCTGGCCGGGGGCGAGCGCCATCGAGGTCGTGCCCACGCGCGTCGAGGTCTTCAACACGGCCAAGACACCACCCTTCGAGGTGCACGATGAGGTCGACACCGGCGAGGACAAGCCCGATCACCACCCGGTGTTTGCCGGCACGGCGGCCTACGAACCGTATCGGCAGGCGCAGACCGAGTGGCTCCGAGCGGCGCTCGCCACGCCGGAGATTGCCGACGCTCCGTTCAAGATCG
>JAUHYN010000144.1 GCA_030426505.1 bacterium
ACGTGGTCGCCGGGCACGCGCGCTCCGGGTCCACGAAGTGACTCGGGACGTTCGCCACGATCCGCTCGCAGGACACGACGCCCGGCTGCCCCGTCACGTGGGCCTTCTCGCCCTTCGGCGCACCGTGCCACGCGAGCGCGCCGTCCACCACCACGCCGTGCAACGTGCGGGCGATCGGCCACCCGTCCGCCCGCACGGTCGAGAGGTGGACCACCTCCGAAGCCTCGAACAACGCCAACGCCACGGCCCGATCGGCCGAGAAGATCGCCCGCCTCATGGGTCCTTCTTCGTCGATCCGATGGACCATCGACAATGCCCAGATTCGACAATCCAGCTAGTCCAGTTCGACGAAGGATCGTAGGCTCCCCGCCGTGGCCTCCTGGACCTTCGGCCTCGACCTCGACGAGACCCTCGACACGCCGGTGTTCCTCCAGATCGCGCGCGCGATCCTCGAAGCGATTCAAGCCCGGCGCCTGAAGCCGGACGAGCGCCTCCCCGGAACGCGCACCCTCGCCGCCACGCTCGGCGTGCACCGCAACACCGTCGTCGCCGCGTACGACGAGCTCGTCGCCGAGGGGTGGATCGAGTCTTCCCCCGCGCGCGGGACGTTCGTCGCGCGGGACCTCCCGCTCGCGCGGGTCCGCCGCGCGACCACCGGCCTCGCGCGGCGGCCGGGCTTCGACCTGCTGCACCCGCCGACCCGGCGCCGCCCTCAGGATCCACCGCGCGACCGCCGCACGATCGTCCTCGCCGGCGGCGCGCCGGATCTCGAACACGTCCCGAAGGCCGCCCTCGCCCGCGCGTACCGCCGCGCGCTCTTCGATCGCCGCGCCGCGCTCCTCGACTACGGTGACCCGCGCGGCGAGCTCGCGCTCCGTCAGCAGATCGCGGCGATGCTCGCGGAGGAGCGCGGCGTCGTCGCGACGGAAGACGAGATCCTCGTGGTGCGCGGATCGCAGATGGGTCTTCGGTTGATCGCGGACGCCGTCGTCGGGCCGGGCGATCGCGTGGCGGTCGAATCGCTCGGCTATCCGCCCGCGTGGGTTGCGCTCGGCCGCGGACGCCTGGAACCCATCCCGGTCGACGCGGACGGGATCGACGTCGACGCGATCGCCGCGCTCGTGGAGCGCGCGCCGATCCGCGCGGTGTACGTCACGCCGCACCACCAGTACCCGACGCTCGTCGTGCTCTCGGCGGCGCGGCGCCTCGCGTTGCTCGAGCTCGCGCGCCGACACCGGTTCGCGATCGTCGAGGACGACTACGACAACGAGGTCCACTACCGCGGCCGCCCGGTGCTCCCGCTCGCGAGCCAGGATCGATCCGGCGTCGTCCTCTACGTCGGCACGCTCTCCAAGGTGCTCGCGCCCGGCCTGCGCCTCGGCTACGTCGTCGCGCCCGCGCCCGTGATCGAGCGGCTCGCCGAGCACCGCCGGTACATGGACCGGCAGGGCGACCGGGTGGTGGAGCGCGCCGTCGCGGAGCTGATGGAGGACGGCGAGGTGCAGCGCCACGCGCGCCGGATGCGCCGACTGTACGGTCAGCGGCGGGACGCCTTCCTCGCGCTGCTCGACCGGCACCTCGGCGACGTCTTGCGGGTGGAGTCCCACGACGGGGGCATGGCGCTGTGGGCCCACGCGCCCGGGATCGACGTGGACCGCTGGGCGGACGCCGCGGAGGCGAACGGGGTGTGGTTCGCGACGGCCCGGCGCTTCACGTTCGACGGGCGCCCGCGCCCCTATCTGAGATTGGGGTTCGCCGCGGCGGACGAGGCGACCCTGGCCCGCGCCGTCCGACGAATGACCGACGTGGTTCCCTGAGCACGCGAGCGACCGATGGCCGAGGACGGTGACGCCCTCTGACAATGCCCGACGTGACGTTCGCCGGGCTTCCCCGACGCGCGACGATCTTCGTCGGCCTCCTCTTTCTGTCTGCCTGCACCAGCGGCGCGGGCGACGGCGGGTGCGCCGTCTCCAGTGACTGCGGTGAGGGCGCGCTGTGCGTCGGCGGTCAGTGTGTGACCGCGGTGGTGCCGGACTGCACATCGAACGACGACTGTCCGCTCGGCGAGGTCTGCCTCGACGACAACACCTGCGGCGAGCCGCCGCTCGTGAACTGCACGGCGGACACGGAGTGCGCGGATCATCAGCGCTGCAACCAGGCCACGGGCGTGTGTGTCGACGGCGTCCGTCCTTGTACGGGCATGGACCCGGCCGAGTGCCCCGGCCGGCAGTGCGATCCGGCCCGGCAGATCTGCGTGGACTGCTTGCTCCCGGAGCACTGCGTCGCGCCCGAGATGTGCGTCGAGAACACGTGCATCGACCCGATGAACCCGGGCCCCGGACCGATGAACGAGTGCGTCGACGACACGAGCTGCATGCCGCCGACCACGATCTGCGAAGCCAACATGTGCGTGCTCGGCTGCGGTCAGCCGGGCGGCGTGCAGTGCAGCGGCGGCGACATCTGCGACACGAACACCGGGCGCTGCGTCTCGCTCCAGGGCCCGTGCATGACGGACGCGAACTGCTCCCCGCCGATGACGGTGTGCGAGACCGGCCAGTGCATCCCGGGCTGTCACCGCGTGGGTGGCCTGCAGTGCCCCGGCGGCGAGGTCTGCAACCCGAGTACGGGGCGCTGCCAAGGCGGCGGCCCGGTCTGCACGTCGGACCTCGACTGCAACCCACCGAGCACCGTGTGCAACCTCTTCTCCGGCGCGTGCGAACCGGGCTGCGGGACCAACGGCTGCACGGCGCCCGAGATGTGCAACACGGCGACGGGCCACTGCGAAGGCGGCGGGACCTGCACGGCCGACCGCTACGAGCCGAACAACACGTCGGCCACGGCGGCGATGATCAACGGCGGCCTGCAGAGCGGCCTCACGCTCTGCCCGGGCGACGAAGACTTCTACCAGGTCGCGCTCGGCAACAACGACACGGTCGACATCACCGTCGACTTCGTCCACGGCGAAGGCAACATCGACCTGCAGCTGTTGAACCCGAGCGGGCAGGAGTCCATCTCGCTCACTGCGGCGACGGCCGGGGTCTACACCGTGCGCGTCTTCCTCGCGCAGGATCTCGGGCCGAACCCCGGCAACCAGTACACGATGAACATCTCGGCGAACGTCGCGCCGTGTCCGCAGGATCAGTTCGAGGACAACGACGAGGACTTCGGCGCGCCGTTGATGCTCCCGGGCACGCACAACCTCAACGTGTGCGTCGGCGACGAAGACTACTTCGACGTCATCCTCACCGAGGGCGAGACGCTCGAGGTGCAGGCGATCTTCTCGCACGCGGAGGGTGACATCGACCTGCAGATCCTCGGCTTCCTCGGGATCCCGCTCGCGAGCAGCGCGTCGTCGACGGACAACGAGACCGTCTCGTACACCGCGAACAACGTCGGCTTCTTCACCATCCGCGTCGCGCTGTTCTCGGACACCGGCACGATGCCCGGGAACCCGTACCAGCTGATCGTCAACGTGACGCAGGCGCCGCCGATGATGTGTCCGGTCGACGGCCAGGAGCCGAACGACACGGCGGCGACCGCGGCGTCGGTCGGCGTGGGCAACCACGCGAACCTCCACGCCTGCACCGACGACGACTACTACGCGATGTCGTTCTCGCAGGGCGACGACGTCACGATCGCGGTGAGCTTCTCGGACGCCGAGGGCGACATCGACATCGAGCTCGAGAACCCGTCCGGGACGGTGGTCGCGGACAGCACTTCGGCGACGGACGACGAGACGATCAGCTACACGGTGCAGACGTCCGGGACGCACCGGCTGCGCGTCTTCCTGTACGGCGACGCCGGCTCGGTCGTCGGCAACCCGTACACCTTGAACGTCGGCGTGGCGGGCGCGGCGACGTGCGCGGCGGACAGCTACGAGCCGAACAACACGCAGGCCCTCGGCCCGACCTTGAGCCCGGGCAGCTACTCGAACCTCTCGTCGTGTGTGCAGGACGACGACTTCTATACGGTGCCGCTGACCTCCGGCGCGCCGTTCACGGCCAACCTCACGTTCGTGGACGCGGAGGGGGACATCGACGTCGAGCTGCTCGACCCCAACGGGACGATCGCCGCGAGCGCGTCGTCCGCTACGGACAACGAGCAGATCAACTACACGCCGACGATGAGCGGGAACTTCTCGCTGCGTGTGTACCTGTACGGCGACGCCGGCTCGATCCCGGGCAACACGTACACGCTCTCTTACTAGAGAGTTCTCGACCGCTCCTTCGGTTAGGATGCGCGCGCGGGCTACGGTCCGCGTGAGCGTATGACCGGCGAGGTACGCATCGGCGACGGGCGCTACGAGATCCTCGGCGATCTCGCGCGCGGCGCGTTCAAGAGCGTCTACCGCGCGCGCGACCACGCGCTGAACCTCGACGTCGCGCTCGCGGTGCTCCACCCGCAGGACGATGAGGCGGAGTCGCGCGTCGCGTTCTGGCGGGAGACGCGCGCGGTCGCGATGCTCAAGCGCGACGTCCCGGCGCGGGTGAAGCCGTTCGTGTCGCGGGTGGTCACGATGACGGACTTCGGCGAGCTGTCGGATCCGCGCCCGTACCGCGGGCTGTTCATCGCGACCGAGATGGTCGAGGGGCGTACGCTCCGCGACCTGCGCGACGAGCTTCCGATGGATTGGCGGCGCGCGTTCCGAATCGGCGCGGGCATCCTCGAGGCCCTCGAGCTCAGCCACACCCCGACGCCGCACCGAGGCCCGATCATCCACCGCGACATCAAACCCGCGAACGTGATCGTCGGTCCGGGCGACGCGATCACGGTAATCGACTTCGGCGTCGCGAAGCTCGCGGAGTCGACGAAGACCGCGCTCAGTCAGATCGTCGGCACGCCGCAGTACATGGCGCCCGAGCAGCTCGACGAGGGCGGCGCGATCGGGCCGAGCGTCGACCTGTTCTCCGTCGGCGTCATCCTCCACGAGCTCCTCACCGGCCACGTCCCGTGGTCGCGCAACAACCTCGCGGAGGTCTTCGCGTTCTACCGCGCGACCAAGGAGGGCGTCCCGCTCGCGCTCGAGATGCTCGACGCGATCGAGCTCCCGCGCGCGGTCGACGTCATCCTGCGGGCCTCGCTCGCGGCCAACCCACACGCCCGCCCCGAGAGCGCGATCGAGATGCGCGACGTGTTGCTCGCCGCCGCCGGAAACACGCAGCTCGGCGCGGCGCCGCCCCCGGCGACCCATGTCGCGGGCCCGGACGCGCTCGGCGCGAATCAGACCGCGGACGCGCCGCCGTCGGACACCGATCGCGAGCCGCTCCGCGAGGCGCCACCGGATACACTCCGCGACGCGCCAACGCCGCCGCGGCCCCCGGAGCCACGACCGGCGCCGCGCGAGGTGAAGGCGGAGAAGCAGAAGAAGAAGGAGCCGAAGCGGAAGGCCGAGCGCGCGCGTCGCCCGAAGGAGGCGAAGGCCGCCGCGCAGGAGGTCACGCTCTCCGGTCGGTGGATCGCTGCGGCGATCGTGGGCCTCGCGGCGCTGGTGTTGGGGGTCGTGTGGTACGCCCGCGCGCGGCCAGCCGAGTACACGATCGTGTCGCTCGCGCCGCCCCGGGGCGAGGCCCCGAGCGTCGCCGCGGCGCCGCCCGTCGTGCGGACCGAGGAGGATCGCGACGCGCCGACCGAACGCGAGACATCCAAGCCCGAGCGCGTCGAGAACCCGGCCGCCGACTTCCTCGACGCGGCCGAGACCGCGCTGCTCACCGATCGCCTCGACGACGCGGACGCCGCGCTCACGCGTTGCCTCGAGATCGAACCCGACAACAAGAAGTGCCGCCAGACCTACGGCATCCTCGCGGCGCGCGGCTACCGCCGCGACACCGGCCCCGGCCCCGAAGCCCAGCCGATCGACGACGCCGCGCGCGTAATGAACGCGTGGTCCGCCGCCGACGACGCGACCCCGACGACGGTGTCGGCGCGTTCGGACGGGCCGTCCGGCGAGGCGCCGCGGGGGCCCTCGTGGATTCGGCTCGAGTCGCCGAAGGAGGACATCGATCTGCTCGGCATCTCGGCGGAGCGGGAGATCCGGATCACCGGGTGCGTGAAGCGGAACCCGACCGAGCGTCGCGGCCGCCCCGACGCGCTCCGCGTCCACCTCTTGGTGCGGCACGACGGCTTCCCGGCCCGCGTCCGCGTGGGGCCCGAGGGGTGGTCGGCGTCGCGCGTCGCGATCTGCCTGGAGAACCTCGTGATGGGGTGGCGCTTCCCGGAGGTCGCGGGCGAGGCGCGGCCCGCGTTCTTCGACATCGTGATGAGCCCGACGGCGCCGTGAGCGATCAGTACTTCGGCTTCCCGTCGATCGAGACCATCACGAGCCCGCGCTCCACGAGCGCGGACAGCGCGAGCATCAACCCGCGCCCGAGGTTTCGGCTCGGCGACTGGAGCGCGGCGGCGGCGTAGCCGTCGAACACCTCGGACATCGTGCGACCGTCGAGTTGATCGAAGAGGCGCTGCGGATCGATCGCGGCGGGGATGTCCACGCGGGTCCCCGTCGGGCCGACCAACGCGGGGCGCTCGACGACGAACACGCCCTCGGCCGAGGGGAGCGTGCGGATCGAGAGTGTGTCGTTGCGCTCGAGCGACAAGCGTTGCCCGCCCTTGTGTTCGACGTCGTCGCGGAAGCGCTCGCGGCGCGAGAGCCCGGTGGCGGTCTGGAGGTCGTCGATCTCCGCGGAGAGCGCCATCTCGGTGCGGGTGCGCGCGGCCCAGAACGGCTCCTCTACATAGAGCGAGGTCCGGTAGAACGTGAGCGCGACGCTCGTGTAGTTGAGCACGGCCCGTGACTGCATGCCGTCGTAGTAGTCGATCGCGAGCTGCGTGGATTCGGGGCGGCGCAGGATCGTGTTCACCACCGCGCTCGCGGTGATGCCGGACTGGAGCGCCTTGAAGACCCCGTGCGCGGTGAGCGGATCGATGAACGCCGCGGCGTCGCCCGCGAGCAGGAAGCGCTCGCCGACGTAACGCGTGGAGCGCGACCACGTGGCGTCGTGGGCGGAGAGCACGGCGTCGAACGAGGCGCCTTCGACGAGCGCGCCGACCAACCGCGAACCGCGTACGCGATCGAGGTAGAGGTCGACGGGGAGCGCGTCCTCGGACTTCACGGTCGAAGCGTCGACGCCGAGCGTGATGTTGCGGTGCCCGTCGGAGAGCTTCACCGACCAGAGCCACCCCTCGGGCATCATCTCGAAGAGCGTGTCCTCGGCGGCGAAGCCGTCCGGGTCCTTCGTGTCGCGCCAGTAGCCGGTGAGCGCGACGGTGCGGACGGTGTCGCGCTGCCGCAGGCCGAGCGCCTTCGCGACGACCGCGGCGGTGCCCGAAGCGTCGATCACGAAGTCGCAGGTGAGGGTGCCGCGCTCGCTCCCGCGGCGGTACGTGACGACGCGGCCGTCCTCCGAGATCGCCTCGAAGGCCACGCCCTCGAACACATTTGCACCGACGGCGGCGGCCTGCTTCAGCAGGCGGTGATCGAAGTCGCCGCGGTCGACTTGGTAGCCGAGGATGCCTTGGGTGGGATCGAACGGGTGCGTGAGGACTTCGTCGCCCGCGAAGACGGTGGTCGCGCCCATGCGGGTGTAGCCGGCGGCGTCGATCTCTTCGCGGACGCCGAGGATCGAGAGCAGCGGCGCGAGCTTCGGCGGGAGGGACTCTCCGATGTGCGGGCGCGGGAACGTCGCGCGATCGAGCACGACGACCCGGTGCTGCAGGCGCGCGAGCGCGAGCGCCGCGCTCGCGCCGGCGGGGCCTCCGCCGACGACGACGATATCGGCCTCTTCGGGGATCGCGGTCACGGGTGCGGACCTTAGCAGGCGGCGGCCAGACATGTTCAGCCGAGTTCACGCATGTCGACGGGTCGCGGCGACGAAAACGACGCATGCCCTCCGCGCACCCCGGAATCGGATACCGAACTTCGCCCCCCGGCTACGGCTACGGCCAAGGCGGGCCCGCGTCGAGCCCGTACCGCGCGGTGGGGCATGGCCCGTCGGTGCGGCACCCGGCGGCGATCCACGCGGAGATCGCGTCACGGGTCGCACGCGGAGAACACCCGGCGAGCGCGACGTACCGCGCGCGCACCGGCGGCGGGACGGTGCCGCGCGCGCCGAGCGTGCCGAACCCGCCGAGCCGATCGGACGCCCCCGACCTGGTGACGCGTTCGCGGCGCCTGGTCGAGGAGTTCGCGCAGTACACGGGCGCTTCGGCGGACGTGCAGCTCGACGTGGTGCCGGGCGGCCCGAAGGCGTTGGCTTACGAGGACGGGCACGGCCGCGAACATGTCGTGATCGATTCGGCCGTCGCCGACTACGCGCTGCCGGCCGTCGTCGCCCACGAGATGGGCCACGTCTGGCGCATGGCCCAGGGCGGTGGCCCCCGCGGCGGCCCCGCGGCGGAGCTCGAGGCCACGTACATCAGCGGCCATCTCCTCCGCCGCGGCGGCTACGGTCTCGGCGACGCGCTGCGCGCCCTCGGCGACGGCTTCAACGGCAGCGCGACCCACGGGAGCCTGAAGCAACAGCAGGACGCGCTGATGCGCGGGTACTACGACCGCTGACGACGGCGCCGCGTCACGCGGCTCGCCACGAAGAGCAGGCCCAGCACGATCGAGACGCCCAGCCCGCGACGGTGGCGGTAGCGCACGTGCGTGCAGCCGCCGGCGCCGCTGTCGTCGGAGTCGGCGAGGAGGCCGCGGTTGTCGGTGACGATCTGCGGCGGGCCCTCCTGGCCGAGGATCTCCACGCGGGACGCGAACGGGACGCCGCTCTTCGGCGCGACCTCGAAGACCTGCTGGTCGTTCGACAGGTAGATGCGCCCGTCGGTCAGGATCAACTCGTTCGGCGCGCCGTTGCAGTGGTTGATCTGCGTGGCGGTGTGGACGTTCGAGACGTCCGGGAGGTCGGGGTTGAAGCTGAACGCCGGGTCCTTCGTCATCTCCTCGGGGTCGAGCAGCGTGAGCAGCCGCGTGACGTACGAGAAGTCGCCGAGGAAGCCGATCGCTTCCTGGGTCGGCGCGATGACGCGGGTCCAGATGTCCTCGGCGGTCGACGCCGCGTCGAACTCCGAGCCGGGGCGGCGCGCCGCGTACTCGTTGTAGGTCGACCAGTATAGCTGCTCGAGCGTGGGCCCGAACGGCGAGGTCTGATTCGCGAGCTGGTCGAACGCGTCGTCCGGGATGTCGAGGAGGGGCTGGAGGATCGGACGGAGCGCGACGGCCGGGAACTGGTTCTGCTCCATGTATCCGACCAACGCGCTGGGCGTCGTGTTGGTCGCGAGGTCTTCCTGGCGGCCGAAGCGCGCCGCGCGCCCGATGCGCTGCTGCGCCGTCACGCTGGTGCCGGCGTACTCGGTGACGAAGGCGTGGTGCCCCTCGGCCTCGTCGATCGCGCGGCTCACGACGTCGGCGTAGTTGTTCGCCTGGTTGTTCCAGTCGATGTACTCCTCGTTGATCTCGACGTGCTGATAGTTGCGCGGGATCGCGCGGCTCGAGCCGAGCACCCAGACCTGGATCCCCATGTCCGGCACCGCGCCCATCGAGGTGAGGATGATCGGGACCATCGCGAAGTCGGACATGTACTCGACGACGATCGGCTGGAGGTCACCGGTCGTCGCGCCCGACTTCAGCTTGAGCGCGAGGAAAAACGCGTTCGGCTTGATGTAAGGATCGAACGACGCATCGCTCGCAGACGGCACGAAGTAGCCATTCTCGCGGAGCCAGTCGAACATCGGCGCCTTCTCGTCGGCGCGCACGACCGCGTACTCGTACGGCCCCGCGCTCGACTGCACGACGGCGACGCTCCCTCCACCTCGACCGTCGTCCGCGACGCCCGCGAGGAAGGCGACGTCGTCGCCACACCCGATACCGCCCCCGCCGCAGCCCTCGCCCTGCTGGGGCGTGAGGATGAACTGGGGCCGCGTGGTGTCCTCGAGCGCGTTGAACAGCTCCTCGCTCCCGAGCCGGAACTCGGGCACCGCGGGCATCGGGAGCATCCACGCGAAGTCCGACGCCGCGCCCTCGTATTGGATCTGGATGTGCGCGGTGACCTTGCCGTCGCTGTACCCGAACACGATACGTTCGCCGGCCTGCACGACCGGCTCCGCCGGTGTGGGCGCCGCGAAGCACCCGCAGGCCTCGGCCTCCTGCGGCGCGAACGCCGCGACCGCCAACAAGGTCATCCCCATCATCCCGTGTGTCTTCCGCATGGACCCCTGCCCTCTCCAAGAAGGATGCCGACGATCACGCCAGTCGATCCCGCCCCGCTCACGCCTCGCGTGTCAGGGGTATGATCCAAATGTCGGGACTTCGAAGGCGCTGGTAGACTCCGCCTCGTGCTGCCCTCCGCGCTCGCCCTCGCGCTGCTCCTCGCCGGCGCCCCCGACGAGCCCACGCACCTCATCGCCGTCCAGGAGCGCGTCCCGTTCGCGTTCCTCTTGAACACCCCGACCGGCGGCGTGGCCAAGACGAGCAGCTCGGAGTTGATCCGGTTCGTGACCGACACCCTGCGTCGCGACACGTCGTTCGCCGTCCAGCTCCTCGACGGCGAGGTCGTCAAGACCTGCCAGGGCCAGCTAACCTGCCTCGTCCTCGCCGCGCGCCGCGACTACGAGCGCGACGCGCTCCTCCGCCCCGACGGCACCCCGCTCCCGTACCGCGAACACGTGCGGCGCATGTCCGAGGGCGGGCCGCACTACGCGCGCTACCTGCTGGTGTTGTCGAACGTGTCGGTGCCGGATCGGCCGGATCGGATGACGGCCTCGCTCGTCGACACCGACCTCGCGCTCGCGATCTTCCACGAGGCCGATCGGAGCCGTGCCGAATGGGAGGAGTGGGTCGAGACGCGGATCAGCACCGCCGCGATGCCGAAGGGGACGCTCCGCGAAGACGTCGGCAGCGACTCGGAGGCGGCGCAGTTCATCGAACGCGTCGTCCGCCGCGAGTACCAGCCCCTGTTCGCGGCGAGCGGGCACTGGCAACCGTACGGCGACGTCGATCTCGCGACCCGCGTCGATGGCCTCGAGGTCCTGCTCGACGGGCAGTCCGTCGGTTCCACGCAGGGCGGCCTCACGCGCCTGACGAAGCTCCTCCCGGGGACGCGCGCCATCTCCCTTCGACACCCCGAATTCGCGACGCTCGACACGACCGTCACCGTGCGGCGCGGCGAGACCACGACGGTCCCGCTCGAGCCGATTCGCCTCGAGGGCACCGGCTCCGAGGGGCTCCGCAGCGCGGTCTTCTACACCGGCTTGGTGAGCGCGGTGGTCGGCGTCGGCGCCCTGGTGTTCGCGGCGGTGCGCCAGGACGGCGACGTGCGGACCGTCTGCTTCGACGGCCCGTGCCCCTCCGGCCGCTTCCAGACGCTCGGCTACGACCCCGGCGTCGCGTTCTCGGCGGCCGAGGACGTCAACCCGAGCGGCCTCCTCGTGGCGCCGCTCGGCGCCGCGCTCCTCTCGACCGGCGCGGCGTTCTCGCTGGGGACGCTGTTGTTCGAAGACGCCTCGCCCTGGCGGAGCGTTCTGGTCGGCGTGGTCGCGGGCGGCGCCGTCTACGGGCTCGGCGCGGCGCTCCACTGAATGGAATCAGGCCGTCGCGAATCGATAGCCGCAGTGCTCGCAGACGTGGTCGTCGAGATCGC
>JAUHYN010001310.1 GCA_030426505.1 bacterium
GGTCGGGTCGAACAAGAGGATCCGTACTGGCTCTGCCAAGACGAGACGCGCGCGTTCTGCAGCGACGACCGCCACGACCTGCGCAACGGCAAGAACTTCTACCGCCGCCTCCCCGGCGTGCAGGCCTTCCCGAGCCTCCCCATCGCGGTCGACGACGCGTTCCGCTACCGCACGCGCTTCCAGAACCGCGCCGGGACGAACCTCGGCTTCGCGCCCGAGCTCTGCGTCGGCAGCTCGGACATCGTTCCGTACTGCTACGACGCCGCGGCGATCGAACACATCGAGGAGCGCGTCGACTGCCTGATGGTGCTGTTCACCGAACAGGGGACGGCGATTCGTCAGAGCGACATCTCCACGTACACCCGGCTTCGTGACTTCCTCTCGGAGAACTTCGCGTTCTCCGGTGAGCTCGACCCGGTCACGAACACCACGCAGTACCACTCCGGGTTCGAGACGCTCGACGTCGAGCTCCTGATCATGCTCGGCGACGACGCGTACACCAAGGCGCTCTCGTCGCGCTTCGATCTCGCGGGCCTCGCGATTGCGTCCTTCCCGGGGAGCCAGCTCGAACCGGGCGGCATCGACCTGTCGGGCGTCGCGGGCGCCGAGATGGTGCAACTGTACCTCGCGCGCCAGTACTACCAGCGCGGCCTCGATCGCTTCTTCCAGATGCTCGGGCTCATCGAACGTAGCCTCGACGCGCCGCCCGGTGACCAAATCATCGGGCAGCAGACGGTGGCGACGTATATCGACCACCTCATCCGCGCGTCCGCACAGAAGGCGCGCGTCGCGAGTGAGATCGCCGCGCGGTACCAGAACTTCAGCCGCCCCGAGCTCGCGCGCCTCGTGATCGAGCGCGCCTACGTCGCGGCGTACCTGGAGTCGGTCATCTTCACCCACCTGATGCAGAACATCGTGGACGTGAGCGCGCCGCAGGACGTGGCGCAGATCTCTCGCGACATCCAGACCGCGCAGACGACCTACCGCGTCGCGCTGAGTGACATGCGGGCGCGGTACGACGCGCTCAACGAGAGCGTCGACTTCTTCGGCTTCCCCGCCGACTTCATCCCCTTCCCCGCGCTCGAAGCGCAGGTCGGTCGTGACACCGGGTTCGAGGTCGCGGCGAACCGCGCCTTCCTCCGCATCGGCATCGCGCAGACCGCGGAGGACCTCGCGATCAGCAGCGGCCGATCGTTCGACACGGACGCCGCGAGCTTCCAGAACGAACTCACCCGCGTGGAGAACAGCTACGAGGCGCAGCTCCTCGAGATCTGCGGGTCGTTCGACGCGGACGGTCGGATCTTCCCGGCCATTCGCAAGTACGCGTACCTCGACGAGCGCACGCGACTCGTGGGCGACCCGTGCGGCCTGGTCGGCAACGGCTCGATTCACGACGCGCTCTCCGAGGTCGACATTTCGGCCGTGCGGATCCGTCAGGTGCAGACGCAGATCGCGAACACGCTCGAGGAAGCGCGCATCGAAGAAGCGCGCATCGACGCGACGTGCAACACGAAGGACAGCTGGGAGCAGACGTTCCTCGACTCGCGCGCCGAACAGAACTCGATCCAGAAGCGCATCGACCGGATGAATCTCTCGGTGAACGAGTTGGAGCGCGCGTCCCAGCTCGCCCAGACGGTCGCGCAACTCAACAAGTGCCTGGTCGTCGCCGGCACCTCGAACGGCACCGACTGCGCGAGCGGCGCGATCTCGGGGGCCGTCCTCGCGACGGTGATCGTCGGGGTCGAGACCGGCATCGCCGGACTGGGCGCCGCGGTCGTCGAGCAGCAGGAGGAGCTCCGCGAAGCCCAGACCGAAGAGGCGGCCATCATCTACGACTTCTGCACGGCCGAGGGCACGTCGCTCGTGCAGATCGACGCCGAGGCCCGCATCAAGACGATCCTCCTCCGCATCGCGGAGCTGGACCTCGAAGCGCTCCAAGCCCGGTACCAGCTCCAGCAGGCGTTGGCGCGCGTGGAGCAGCTCCGCAATCAGGCACGGCGCGTGGAAGCGGAGCTCGAGGAGATGACCCAGCTGACGATCAACGTCGAAGCGGCGCGCAACGACCCGAACGTCCGCATCTACAAGAACGACGCCATCATCAACGCGGACAAGACGTTCCTCTCGGCGCTGCGCGAGGTCTACAAGGCGACGCTCGTCTTCGAGTACCACACGAGCCAGAGCTACGCGGCGAAGGACGAGCTCTTCCTGACGCGGATGGTCGCGCGGGGTGACTACAACCTCCAGAACTACCTGGTGCAGCTCGAGGACGAGTTCCGCTTCTTCGAAGACACGGTCGGTGTCCGCGACCAACGGCTCCTCCGCCT
>JAUHYN010000145.1 GCA_030426505.1 bacterium
GCGACCTCCGCGACCTCCGCGATGTCCACCTCGGCGACCTCACCAGCCTCCGCGCGCGCGAAGCCGCCGAGGTCCCGGACGATGCCCGAGATGCGCTGGATGCCGGCGACGGAGTCTTCGGCCATCTCGCGCATGCCCGAGAGGCGCTCTTCGAAGTTGGCGTCCTTGAGGGCGCGCTCGACGTCTTCCGCGGTGGTCGCGCCGTTGCGCTCGTGGAGGCTCTTGGTGATCGCCTCGAGCTGCTGAGAGATCTCTTCGATCTCCTCGAGCATCAACGTGCTGTTGGCGAGGACGAACGCCGCCGGGTTGTTGATCAGGTGCGCGACACCGGACGCGAGCTGCCCGATCGACGCGAGCCGGTCCGCCTCCATCAGCTTGCGCTCGAGCTGCTCCGCCCGGTGACGATCCGAGACATCGCGGATCGACGCGAGGTACGCGTTGCGTTGATCCCACATCAGGCGCGACGTCCGGAGCTCACCGTCCCGCACGCTCCCGTCGGGACGGCGCAACTCGATGCGCGCGCCGGCCTCGGTGTCGATCGGGAGGCCGAGCGGCGTGCCGAGGAGCTCCGCGTTCGAGCGGCCGAAGAGCTGCTCGGCGGCGCCGTTGGCGTAGAGGATCACGCCCTCCTCGTCGACGACGACCGCGCCGTCCGCGTTGCGCGCCACGACGGACCGGAGCTGACCGTAGACGCGACCGCGCTGGGCCGCGAACGCGAGGCCGCTCGCGAGCGAGATCTGCTGCACGCCGTCCTTCGAGACGAAGTCGTCCGCGCCGTTGGCGAGGACGTCGAGGCGGAGGCGGTCGTCCTGCGAGGCCGTGAGAACCACGATCGGGAGCTCCGGCGCCGCGCGCCGCAGGGCCTTCACGGTGTTCAGTCCGTCGCTGTCGGGGAGACTGAGGTCGGAGAGGATCAGGTCGTACTGACCGTCGGCGAGGGCGGCGAGCGCCTGGGCCAGATCGACCACGTGGGTCAGGTCGAATAGGGCGATCTGGGCGCGCGCCAGGCGCCGCTCGACCAAGATCGCGTCTTGATCGAGGTCCTCCACCAAGAGGACTCGATAGCGGCCCACCCCCACAGGGGGATTCAGCACTCGTTCCGTACGACCGTCAATCTCCTGGACGCGCCGCGGCGGCGGAACGCAGGAAACGCGCATAGTGTCCAGCCGCCTCCTCCGGGCGCTCGAGCATCGGGAGGTGGCCGCAAGCCTCCATGACGATGACGACCGCGTGCGGGAGGCGGGGCTGCATGATCTCGATCGCCGACACGTCGAGGACGCGGTCGTCGGCGCCCCAGAGGATCAGGGTGGGAACGCGAATGGCCTCGAGGACAGGTTCCAGCGGGAGGGGCCGCTCCGCGAGGTCCTCACCGATCTTCTCGTTGAAGGCGCGCGCGTCGACGGCGCGCTGCGCGAAGTGCCGCAGCACGGCGTCCGGCAGGAACGGGCGCTCCACGAAGACGAGATCCACGACCCGCTCGTAGTCCTCCACGCTCGACACCAGCAGCGGGTGTTCGCCGCGCGCTCGCGCCTCCATCACCGGGCTCGGCGTCGGCGCCGTGATGCCGGAGTTCGCGAAGAACGCCACGCTCTTCACGCGGCCCGGAAACTTCGCCGCGTACGCGCCGACGAGGTTGCCGCCCATCGAGTTACCGACGACGTCGTGCGGCCCGAGCCCGATCGCATCGGTGAAGGCGGCGAGGCGGTCCGCTTGCGACGCGATGTCGTAGCGCGCGTGCGGATCGCGCGTGCTCTCGCCGAAGCCCGGCAGGTCGAGCGCGACCACGTGGTCGTCCTCGAAGAAGCGCGCGAACCGGGTCCAGTTGTCCTTGTCCGCGGAGAAGCCGTGGACCATCAGGATCGTCCGCGCCGCGTCCGGACGGGCTTCGAGGTAAACGATCGTGTGGTCGCCGACCTCGACGGACTTGGCCTCGAGGTCGGCGCGCCCGCGCTCGAGCCGCATCGTGGCCTCGACCACCAGGTCCGGGAACAGCTGAACGCACGCGACCGCCGCCGCGAAGAGTACGGCCACGACGATCAGGAGCCGCCGCGCGAGCCTCGGGATGCGCGCCATGACCGGGTCTGTAGCCTCGTTGCGGGGCGCGGGTCGAGCGCAGGCCGGTCGTCCCATTGCGCTCGGCGGCTGCCGCGCTCTAGATCGGGACCGTGAAGCGGGGACTCGTCACGTGGGGGCTCCTGTGGAGTGGCTTGGCGGCGATGAGCTGCGCGCCCGAGCCCGCGCCGCCGCACGGCGACGCTCCGCACGAGGAGATGCCGGAGGCCACCGCGCCGCTCGTGCAAGCGGCGGAGGACGGCCCGGTCGGCGAGGGCGCGTGGTCCGCGGGGGATCTGAGCGGCCTCGCCCGGGAAGACGGCTTCGCGGTCACGCCGCGGATCGACCTGAGCGGGCCCGCGTCGCGCGCCACCGTGTGGCTGACGCTCGCGGGCCCCACGACCGCGACCCCGATCGTCTTCGTGCGCGCCGGGTGGGCCAACGGACAGACCGGGCCCTGGACGCCGCTCGCCGAGATCGGCGCGGCGGGCGCGGAGCGTGTCCTCGCGCGTGGCCTCGACACGGCGGCGACCTCGCTCGAGCTGCGCGTGGCAGCGGGCGAGGTGGGCGCCATTCACCTGCTGCGCTGGGCGGCCTCCGTGCCGCTCGACCCTGCGCTGCGCACCGAGACGCTCGAGGATCTCGCCCCCGTGGCCGATTCGGTCGTCTCGCCGCGCTCCGCGTGGAGCGCGCTGCCCGCGCGGTGCGGCGTGAACGACGTGGCCCCGACGACGATCGTGCTCCGCGCGGAGGCCACGCCGCCGGACGAAGTCGCCGCGCTCCGCGCGATGCAGCTGCGTGACCGCGACGGCCTCGGGTGGTGCGACGTGCGGCCGAGCTACGTGGTCGGCGCGACGGGCGTCTTCATGGCGCGCGGGACGCGGCGCGCCGCGGCGGAGTCGACGGCGAACGCGAACGCCGGTCGCATCGCGGTGACGGCGCTCGGTTGTACGCCGAGCGAGGCCACTCGGGGCCACTTGCAACAGGCGCTCGGGGAGCTGGTGCGGCGCTTCGCGATCACTTCGCCCGACCAGATCGAGGTCCGCGCCTCCGCGGTCTGCGCGGATACGACAGGCCTCGACGACGCGCTCGCGCGCTGGCTCGCGACGGACCCGTTCGACGACACGCCGCCGCCGCCACCTCCGCCGCCCCCGCCACCGACGGACGGCACGATCGACGGCGTCGTCGAGGACGCGGACGCACTGGGCACGCCGATCGAGGGCGCGCAGGTGCTGTGCGCGTGCGGCGCTTCCGCGACGACGGACATGAACGGGCGCTTCACGCTCGTGACGCCGGCCGGGGCGCAGGCGCTCGTCGTGTCGAAGACGGGCTTCGAGGACGCCTCCGCGCAGGTCGACGTCACCGCGGGCGAGACGGCGAACGTCACCGTGTCGCTCACCGCCGAGGAACCCGTGACCCCCGGCGTGAGCGTCATCGACCACGCATTCCTGATCGACCACTTCGGCGGCACGAACGCGGATCCGTTCGCCTTCCCCGAGACGCAGGACGGCTTCCAGGACTACCTCGACGCCGTCGGCGTCACCTACTTCGCGGCGTGGGAGTACGTGGTCCCGAACAACCCGAGCGTCGCGACGAGCTGCGGCTACACGATCTTGCTCCCCGACCGCGCCGAGTGGCCGCGCGCCGCGGCGCTGGGCCTCCTCGCGGACCAGCTCCGTGCGCTCGTCAACGAGCCGGTCACGCTGCGCAACTGGTGGCGCCCGCCCTGCTACAACGAGGGCGTGGGCGGCGCGCCGACCGGCGACCACCCCGACGCCGACGCCCTCGACCTGGACTTCCGATCGGCCACGAGCCGCGCGGCCGCGCAGCGCTACCTCTGCGACACGTACTGGAACCAGGACATCGTCGCGCCCGAGGACATCGAACCCGGCAGCGGCCTGAACCCTCGCCTGAACATGTCGGTCGGACTGGGCGGAATCACGATCCACCTCGGCCTGCTCTCCGCGAACGGGCGGCGGTTCTGGAAGTATGCGTCGTATTCCAACCAACCCAACTCCGGGAACTGTTGGTGAGCGCGGGTAGAACGTAAGGGCGAAGTCTGGTCTCCTGCGCGGCGTGCGCGTCCGGGGGGTCGTCTTGGTGTTGGGGCTCGTGTCGTGCGTCCCGACCGCGCCGCGGGATCGGGCGTACGTCTCGGACGCGATCGCCGATCGGGCCGGCGCCGCGACCGGCGACGAGGACCGCCTCGAGCAGACCGCTCCGGACGCTGTCACGCTTTCGGACGGCGTCACCGAGGACGAGGCCGTCGCGATGGCGCTGTGGAACAACGCGACGCTGCACGCCACGCTCGAAGACCTCGGCTTCGCCCGCGCGGACCTCTACCAGGCCGGCGCGCTCCCGAACCCGACCCTGTCGATGTTCCTCCCGCTCGGACCGAAGCAGCTAGAGTTCACGCTCGCGTGGGCCTTCGACTGGCTGTGGGGCCGGCCGTACCGCGTCGCCGCGGCGAGCCTCGACATGGAGCGCGTCGCGGAGGAGCTCGTGGCGCGCGGCGTGGAGGTCGCGCGCGACGCGCGCATCGCGCACGCGGACACCGTCCTCGCCGAACGCCAGGCCGCGCTCGCGAAGGAAGCCGCGAAGGCCTGGGACGAGATCGCGCACCTCGCGCGCGTGCGGAACGCGGCGGGCGCGGCGTCGCTCCTCGAGGTCAACGCGGTCGAGACCGACGCGCGCGCGGCGCGCATCGAGGCCGACCGCCGCGCCGTCGCGGTCCGCGCCGCGCACGCGCGGCTGACGGAGCTGCTCGGCGCGGACCGGCGCCTGACGGTGGTCGCGCCGACGACGAGCGCGTCGATCGCGTCCTCGCTCGAGGCGCTGTCGAAGGCCGCGCTGGCGGCGCGCCCGGAAGTGCGCGCGGCGGAGATCGCGATCGAAGCGGCGGGGGAGCGGTCGGGGTGGGAGGTCGCGCGGATCTTCCAGTTCATCGGGCAGCTCGACTACAACGCGCGCGGATTCGACGGGCGGGAGCTCGGTCCGGGCCTGATCGTCACGCTACCGATCTTCGATCAGAACCAAGCCGGCCGCGCGCGCGTGGACGCCGAGATGCGGCGCGCCGCCTGGCGCTACATCGCGGTCCGTCAACGTGTCTTGCGCGAGGTGACCGAAGCGCACGCGGCGCTGGAGAACGCGGCGATGACGCGTCGGCGGTGGCCCGCGGAGGTCCTCGACCCGCTGGAGAAGAACGTCCGGCTCGCGACCCACGCCTACGAGGCGGGCGGCGCGACGTACCTCGCGGTGCTCGAAGCGAATCGCCGCCGCATCGAAGCCAAACAACGCGAGGCCGAGCTGTTCGCCGAGGAGCGTCGCGCGCTCGCGGAGCTCGCGCGGAGCGTGGGGAGGATGCCCGAATGACCGTCACGAACGCAGCGTTCCTCTGTCTCGCGCTGGTCGCGGGGGGCGCGCCTTCGCCGAAGAACGCGCCGGCGAAGGTCGATCACGCCGAGACCGGCGGCACGATCACGCTGAAGCCGGAGGCCGAGAAGCGCCTCGCGATCACGTTGGGGAAGATCGAGGAGCGCGCGGTGCGCGACGTCCTCGTGCGCTCCGGCCGCATCGACTCGGCGCCAGGCGGGCGCGGCACGATCGCCGCACCCGTGGACGGGACGATCCTGCCGCCGCCCGGACGCAAGGACCTGATGCTCCCCGGCGCGACCGTGACCGAGGGCCAAGTGGTGATGCGCCTCCTCCCCTTGGTCGCCCCGGACCGCAACCTCGAGGTCGAAGCGAAGCGCGACTTCGAGCTCGCGCGCGCGCGCCTCGACATGGCCGAGAAGCGCTCCGCGCGCATGAAGACGCTGCTGAAGGAGGGCGCGGTCGACGTCGCCGCGCTCGAACAGGCGCAGACCGAGTTCGACGTCGCGAAGGCGGAGCTCGAGGCGGCGAAGAAGCGCGTCTCGCGCGCGGCACGCAACCCGATGGCGGCGGACGTGTCGCTGTCGCTCCGTGCGCCGCACGCGGGCGTGGTGATGTCGTCGGCCGTCGCGAGCGGTCAGGCGGTCACGCGGGGCGCGCCGCTGTTCGAGGTCGTGGCGGAGGGCCTCTGGGTGCAGGTCCCGGTCTACGTCGGCGCGCTCCCGAAGATCGACGAGGCGGCGAAGGCGACTGTCCGCGTGCTCGGCAGCGAAGTGCGCCGCACCGCCACGCGCGTCGCGCGGCCGCCGGTCCCCGGCGCGGGCTCGGCCGTCACGCTGTTCTACGCGATCGACGACGGCGAGGGCCTCACGCCCGGCTTGCGCGCGACGGTGGAGCTGCCGCTGAACGAGGTCGCGCAGGCGCGCCGCGTGGCGCCGTGGTCGTCGATCGTGTGGGACGCGAACGGCGGCGCGTGGGTCTACGCGCGGACGGCGCCGCTCACCTATACGCGCAAGCGCGTAGAGGTCGCGCGCATCGTCGGTGACGTCGCGGTGCTCGACGGCGGTCCGCCGGTCGGCACCGAAGTCGCGACGGCCGGGGTGATGGAGCTGTTCGGGACGGAGACGGGTATCGGGAAATGATGCGCTGGCTGGTCCGTTCGAGCCTCGAGCTGCGCGTCGCCATCGTCGCGCTCGCGGCGATCCTCATGGTGTACGGCTTCTCGCTCGCCAAGGACACGCCGATCGACGTGTTCCCGGAGTTCGCGCCGCCCCGCGTCGAGATCCAGACGGAGGCGCCGGGCCTGTCGAGCGCCGAGGTCGAAGCGCTGATCACGGTGCCGCTCGAGAACGCGCTGTCGGGGACGGCGTGGGTCGACACGCTCCGTTCGAAGTCGGTCCCCGGGCTCTCCTCGGTGTTGCTGATCTTCGAGCCCGGCACCGACCTGATGCGCGCGCGACAGCTCGTGCAGGAGCGCGTGGCGATCGTCATCCCGCAGCTCCCGGACGTCGCGCCGCCGCCGGTGATCCTCTCGCCGCTCTCCTCGACGAGCCGCGCGATGAAGATCGGGCTGTCGTCGAAGGAGCTGTCGCTCATCGAGCTGTCGACGCTCGCGCGGTGGACCATCCGACCGCGCCTCACCGCGATACCCGGCGTGGCGAACGTCGCGATCTGGGGGCAGCGCGATCGACAACTCCAGGTCCTCGTGGATCCGCCGCGCCTCGAGGCGAACGGCCTCTCGCTCGACGAGGTCATGCGCGCCGCGGGCGACGCCACGCGCCCCGCTGCGGGCGGCTTCCTCGACATGCCGCTGCAGCGGCTGAACGTCACGCACCTGTCGCCGATCGAGACCGCGGACGACCTCGCGCGGGTCGTCGTCCGCACGAACGACGAGGGCGTGCTCACGCTCGGCGACGTCGCGGACGTCGTGGAGGGCCACCAGCCGCTGATCGGCGACGGCGTGATCAACGACGAGCTCGGCATCCTGCTCATCGTGGAGAAGCAGCCGTGGGGCAACACGCTCGAGGTGTCGCTCCAGGTGGAGGCGGCGCTCGAGGCGATGAAGCCCGGGCTGAAGGGCGTCCACGTGGACTCCACGATCTTCCGGCCCGCCACGTTCATCGAGCGCTCGATCGACAACCTCACCTCCGCGCTCTTCATCGGCTGCATCCTGGTCATCCTCGTGCTCGGCGCGTTCCTGTACGAGTGGCGCACGGCGCTGATCAGCGTGCTCGCGATCCCGCTGTCGCTCGTAGCGGCGGGCGTGGTGCTCCACTACCTGGGCGGCACGATCAACACGATGGTGCTCGCGGGGTTGGTGATCGCGCTCGGCGAGGTCGTCGACGACGCGATCATCGACGTCGAGAACATCGTGCGCCGGTTGAGGATCAACCGGATGCTCGACGCGCCCAAGGGCGCGTTCTCGGTGGTGCTGGAGGCGTCGCTCGAGATGCGCTCGGCGATCGTCTACGCGACGATGATCGTCATCCTCGCGCTCCTCCCGGTGTTCATGCTCGAGGGCCTCTCCGGCGCGTTCTTCCGGCCGCTCGCCGCGGCGTACGCGCTCGCGGTGCTCGCGTCGATGTTCGTCGCGCTCACGGTGACGCCTGCGCTGTCGCTGCTGCTCTTGCCGCACGCGCCGCTCGAGGAGCGCGAGCCGCCGATCACCGCCACGCTGAAGGCGAAGTACGCGGCGTGGCTGCCGAAGATGTTCGGTAAGCACCACCTCGCGATCGGCGTGCTCGCCGCGCTGTTCGTGGTGGCCGGAGTGATCTACCCGCTCCTCGCGGAGGAGTTCCTCCCGCGCTTCAAGGAGCGCGACTTCCTGATGCACTGGGTGACCAAGCCCGGCACTTCGCTCCCTGCGATGAACCGCGTGACGATCGCGGCGAGCAAGGAGCTGCGCGCGATCCCCGGCGTCCGGAACTTCGGCGCACACGTCGGCCGCGCCGAGGTCGCCGACGAGGTCGTCGGCATCAACTTCACGGAGCTGTGGATCTCGATCGACGAGGAGGCCGACTACGACGAGACCCTCGACCGCGTGCAGGAGGTCGTCGACGGCTACCCCGGCCTCTACCGCGACGTGCTCACGTACCTGAAGGAGCGCATCAAGGAGGTGCTCACCGGGTCGTCGGCGTCGGTGGTGGTTCGGATCTACGGGCCGGATCTCGACGGCCTGCGCGCACAGGCGGCGAAGGTCGGCGCGGCGCTGTCGACCGTGGAGGGCGTGGTGGATCTGAAGGTCGAGCCGCAGGTCGAGATCCCGCAGCTCGAGGTGAAGGTCGATCTCACGAAGGCGCAACAGCACGGCCTCACCCCGGGCGAGGTCCGGCGCGCGGCGCAGACGATGGTCCTCGGGACGAAGGTCGGCGAGATCTACGAGCAGCAGAAGATCTTCGACGTGGTTGTCTGGGGCGCGCCGCACACCCGCCGCGATCCGACGAGCGTCCGCCGCATGGAGATCCAGACCCCGCGCGGCGACCTCATCCCGCTCGACGCCGTCGCCGACGTCCGCATCGGCCCCGCGCCCAACGCGATCAAGCGCGAGGGCGCGTCACGCCGAATCGACGTCGGCTTCCACGTGAAGGGGCGCGCGCTCGGCGACGTCGTCGAGGACGCGAAGGCCGCGCTCGACACGGTCGAGTTCCCGACCGGCTTCCACCCCGAAGTGCTCGGCGAGTACGCGGAGCGCGAGGCGGCCTCCCGGCGCATCACCACGCTGGGGCTGTTGTCCGTCCTCGGCATCGTGCTGATCCTGTTCACCGCGTTCGGCTCCGCGCGGCTCACCACGCTGATGTTCCTCACCCTCCCCTTCGCGCTGGTCGGCGGCGTCTTCGCGGCGCTCGTCACCGGCGGCGTACTCTCGCTCGGCTCGCTCGTCGGGTTCGTCACGGTGCTCGGCATCGCGGCGCGCAACGGCATCATGTTGATGTCGCACTACCAACACCTCGAAGAAGAAGAAGGCATGACCTTCGGCCCCGAGCTCGTCCTGCGCGGCTCGGTCGAGCGCCTCGCGCCCATCCTCATGACGGTGCTGACCACGTCGCTCGCGCTCATCCCCCTGGTCGTCGCGGGCGAGCGCCCGGGCCACGAGATCGAACACCCGATGGCGGTGGTCATCCTCGGCGGGCTGGTGACGTCGACCGTCCTGAACCTGGTGTTCGTGCCGGCGCTGTATCTCGCGTTCGGGAAGAAGCGCTGATCACTGACACGGCATCGGCGGCATCGCGTCGATCCACGCGCGCACCACCTTCGCGCCCAGGTCGTGCTTCAGGCTCCGGCCGAGCAGCGGCATCATCTCGCCCACGTTCTCGGTCTCCGTGCGGTAGACGAGGATCGAGCGGTCCGCGTCGCCGGGGACGATGTCGAAGCGCAGGCCGCCCGCGCCGCCGCCGGCGGAGCCGGGCTCCTTGCACACGCCGAGGTTGAAGGCCGAGGTGTTGTCGACGTTCAGGTACAGGCGCGAGGTCTGACCGTTCGTGCCCGCGGGGTTGTGGCAGTGGGCGCAGTTGATGTCGAGGTAGTCGCGCGCGGCGGCCTCGAGCGTCGCGAAGTCGAGCGCGGTCGTGCTGGTGTCGCGCAGCGTCTCGAGGGGGAACGCGGTCGGGACGTCGGTGAGCGACGGCAGACCCGCGAGCATGCCGAGCGACGCGAGGTGTTCGAGCTGATTCACTTCGCCCGCGCCGTAGTCGCGCGTTCGATTCAGGTGACGCGCCTTGGGGCCGATGATCGTGATGTACCGATCGCCCGCCTCGTCCTCGAGTTGGTGGCACTCCACGCACTGGTTCTTCTGCGGGATGAGGTAGCGCGCGGTGCGCTCGTTGCCGCTCGGATCGATCAGCTCGAACGTCTGCACTTGGCCGCGCACGAAGTAGCGCGCGTCCTCGCCGGCCTCGTCCCACACGTACGGGAACGCCTCCCAGCCGCCCGGCTTGCGCACGAGGACGCGGGTCTCGATCGGGCGCCGGCCGACGTCCGGCTCGCGGAGGTCCGGCGCGAACGAGAACGTCTTGATGATCGCGCTGCCCACCGGGAGATCGAACGCGTCGAGCTCGGCGTACACCGCGGCGGTGCCCGTCGGGACGTAGAGCGCGCGATCCTTGAGCGCGAAGTCGGAGAACAGCTCGGTGTTCAAGCCGTACGGGACGACGCGCTCGTTGTAGTCGAAGCGGCCGTCGATCGTGCGGAAGAAGTGGTACGACGAGAGCATCTCGTGCGGGGTGTCGAGCGGGACGTCGACCGCCATCTGCGGCTCGAAGCCGGCGTCCGGCGTGCCGCCGTCGCGAGAGCCCGCGTCCGCGACGACGCCGGAGTCACGGACCCCGGCGTCGCGCGGCGGCCCCGCGTCGCGCGCAGGGTCGCCGTCGTCGTCGCTCCCGCCCGAGCAGGCGGCGACGACCAGCGCCACCGCCGCGAGCCAACCGCGCCTCACGGGAGGACGAGCTCCTCGATCGGCCCGTTCGTGAAGCCGACACAGTCGAACGGAACGAACGGCGAGACCGGCTGATAGATGTCCTGCTCGGACGGCAGCCCTCCGCCGCCGAGGATCCCCGCGAGGTTCGCGATGTCGAGCATCGCGAAGGTCGCGACGTCGGACGCGCCCACGCAGATGTGGTTGTTGTTGGTGTTGTTGGCCGGGACGTCCGGGTCGGTGTTCTCGCCGATGCCGTCGTACAGGATCGTGTCCACGCCCATGCCGCGGTAGGCGACTGACAAGAGCGCGCCGATCTCACGCGCGACCGGGTCTGCCGCGTCCGGCATGTTGCCGCTGCGCGCGTGCAGGACGAGGCGCTCGTTGAGCACGCGGTACGGGCCGGACAGGCGCCGCAGCTCGTACTGGGGATCGGGCGCGTCGACGATCTCCGGCGCGTCCGCCTCCTCGAACGACAGCGCGAGCTGCGCGCGCGGGAGCTCGGGCTCGGGGTCGGCCTCGAGCTCGTAGGACGCGCCCTCGTGCACCTCGGCGCCCTCCGGCGGAGGCCCGAAGTACGGCAACCGACGCAGCGACGTTGATGAGCGCAACGACCGCAACCAGCACGAGTGTCAGCTCCATCTGGACCTCCTTGGGACCTGCGACCTGGATGATGACGAGGACGGCGTCGCGGACCTCGTGGACAACTGTCCGCTCGTCGCCAACCCCGGGCAGGAGAACCTCGACGGTGACGCGCTGGGTGATGCGTGCGATGACGACGACGACG
>JAUHYN010001311.1 GCA_030426505.1 bacterium
CGACCGCGGTGGCGGAGCGTTCGGCCTCGTCGAGCAGCGTGTCTCCGTCGATGTCGTTCCCGGTGCCGATCGCGATACCTCCGTTCGGACACGCGCCGCCCGGTGGTTGGGGTCGGAGATCGAGGAGCGCGGCGCGACCGTCGGCGCCCCGGCAGCTCACGAACTGGCCCGCTCGCTCCGTGACATCGAGGACGCCGTCGTCGTTCGCGTCGGGTCCGACGTGGGCGATCGTCCCGCCGTTCGGACACGCACTGGCGGGCGCATCCTCCGTGTCCAGGAGCCAGCTGATTTCATTCGCGTTGCTTCCGCACGCGATCGCGAACGTCGCGACCAGCAAGGATGAGCGCTTCATGAAGCGGGCAGCATTCGGGTGGCCCCCCGAGGTGTCAACGCTGGCCTTCGGAGCAGGTCCACTCTGACGCAGGCCCGAAGAGACCCGGCGCGCGGGGCTGGCTCCTTGGGGCGCGGGTCACGGCTTCAGCCGCGGGTCGTCCGCGGCGAGCGTCCAGCGCCACACCATCGTGTACGGGACGAAGTCGCCGTCCATCTGCATCCCGCAGAAGATCGCCTCGTCGAGCGTGAGCGGACCTCCGAACGGGATCGGGAGGTGGACCGCGCTCGCGACGGGGTACTGGATGTCGCCGCGCCACTCGACGTCGACGTGCTCCGCGTCGCGCCGCGTGACGGTGATCTTCGCGCCCGGGACGAGGAGGGCGAGCGCGACGCGCCACGTGGTGTACGGGTTGGCGTAGCCGCCGCGGATCACGTGCGGCGCGGAGCGCGACTTGCCGACCGGAGTGTCCTCCGCGAGGTGCGCGACGATGCGGCGGACGTTCTTCGACTCCATCGCGAAGTCGGACTCGAGGACGAGCGGATCACCGGTCGTCGCGCCGGGGCCGCAGAAGCGGAGGCGCTCTTCGAGCGTCAGGGCTTGGCGCTCGCGGAGCGTCGCGTCGGTGGAGCGGAGGTCGAGCTCGAGCGTCTCGCGCGCGACCTGTGAGAAGCCGACGGCGTAGCCGCCCATCGCCATGTGGAAGTTGGCCCAGCGGATCGCGAAGCGCTGCCGCGCGGAGTAGATCGGTTCGCCGTCTCGCGGAGGCGTCGTGCGTTGGCACCGGCGCGGGCGCTTCTTCTGCGTGAGCCGGACGCGGCACGACATCGTGTCGAGCTCCGAGTCGAGCTGGGCGAGGCCGAGCGTGAGGGCCACGGCGAAGGAGACGATCGCGGTGGCGATCGCGACCCACTTCCTGCGTTCGGCGACGACGACCGCGAACGCTCCGCCGAAGAACCCGGCCGCGAGCGCGGGCGCCGCGAAGAGCGCGGCCGAGAACGTCGCGTGGAGGAGCCCGGCCGCCGCAGCGACGCGGAGCGCGAGCTTCAGGCGGGGTCGAGCGATGACAGAGAAGGTAGCACCGGACGGTGCGACCCGCCGAGGGCCGACGCCTCGCGGCGCCGGCCTCGGTCACGACGTCAAGGGTCGAGCTGGATGTTCAGGAAGTACGGCGGCGTAAACGTCCCGAGGTTCCAGTGACGGACCTCGATGTAGTACGTGCCGGGCGCCAAGGACATCGTCACGCGCGAGCAACGGTTCGCCGAACCGGCGATGTCGTCGTTCGACGCGAGGCTCGTGTCGCTCCCGTTGCGGAGGTGGATCAACGTGTCGATCGTCGTCCCGCAGCTCGAGCTCGGGTTGCCCGCCGTGAGGTACGTGTTCGCGACCACCGTCAGGTTCGGTCCCGCCGGGACTTCGAACGCGAAGTAGTCACGGTCGCCGCTCGGCGTGATGTTGCCGGTCAGCTGCACGTTGCCCACGCCGATGAGTCCGCTCACGTTCGCCGTCGCGACCGTGCCGTTCGGCTCGACTTCCTGAGTCACCGCCACCTCCAGCTGACAGACCGCGCTGCAGCCGTCGCCGGGGGTGAGGTTGCCGTCGTCGCAGACCTCGCCGGTCTCGACCAACCCGTTGCCGCACACGTTCTGCGCGCGGAGCTCGACCGAGATCCCGTACGTCGCGATCTCGCCGTCGTTGTTGAACTCCTCGACGCGCAGGTAGTACGTGCCCGCCGGGACGCGCGCGGCGGCCAGCGTCAGGCCGTCGATGCGCGAGCACCGGTTGGACGACCCGTTGATGTCATCGTTGCTCGCCAGCTGCGTGAACGTGCTGTCGTAGAGGCGGAGCAGCGTGTCGCCGCCGGTGCAGGTGCCCGGCGTCGGGATGCCCGTCTCGGCGATGATGATCGTGGCCGCGCTCAGGTCGAGCTGGAAGTAGTCCTGGTTGCCGACCGGCGTGATCGCGCTGGCGATCGTCGTCGGCGCGAGCGG
>JAUHYN010000146.1 GCA_030426505.1 bacterium
GCGCGCGATGCCGAGCCCGGGGTGGTCCTGCCCGGGGAGCGGCGGGCGCTCGAGCGAGAACGACACGGTGGGGTCCTGCAGGAGGAGCCACAGGATCTCGAGCATCCCGAGCTGCTGCGACGCGTCGTACGGCGCGGGCCACGAGCGGCGCCGCACGACGATCTCCACGAGGACGCGGCGCACGCCGTCGGTCTTCTTGCCGAACACGCGCACGACCTGGCGCGAGGGATCCGCGACCTCCATCTCCAGCTCGAGATCGAAGTACCCGCGGCGACGCACGGCCTCGTACAGACCGTAGCGCTCGAGCACGAGCTCCACACCGTGGCGCGAGTAGTAGTCGAGGAGTCGCGAAGCGCGCGGGCGCCCGACGAGCTCGCCGAAGAGATCTTCTTCCGACAGATCGGTGTCGAGATCCTGGGAGCGCGTGAGGTCGACGGGATCGATCGCCTTCGCGATCGCGGCGAAGCGCGCGGTGAGATCCGGCACCGCCGGCCGCCACACGCGCGGGCGCCCGGAGATCGCGTAGCGCGCGAGGTTGTAGAACGCGACCCACGCGTCGCCGGAGTAGCCGCCCGCCATCGTGACGACCAACGGCGTGTCGTGGCGGCGACAGCGATCGAGGACGTACCTGTCGCGCTCGAACACGCCGTCGAGCGTGAGCTCGAACGTGCCGAGGCGGTCCGTCCCGAGGACATCCATGCCCGCGACGTAGAACACCAGCTCGGGGTCGAAGCTCTCGAGCGCGGGCCCGAGGTAGTAGCGGAGGCTCGCCAAGTAGCGCTGGTCGTCGACCGGCCCTTCGAGGTGGATCTCGTGCCCGGGGCGATCGGTGTGGCGCCACACCGACCCGTGCATCGAGAACACGAGCACGTCGGCGTCGTCCTCGAACGCGGCGCTGTTGCCATTGCCCTGGTGGAAGTCGAGGTCGACGATCGCGATGCGGCCGCTCCATCCCTCGGCGCGCAGTGCGCGGATCGCGACGCCGACGTCGTTGTAGACGCAGAAGCCCGCGCCCTTGTCGGGCTCCGCGTGATGGAAGCCACCGCCGAGGTTGAGCGCGACGCGACCATGGCGCGTGACCTCCCGCGCCGCCGCGACGGTACCGCCGACCGCGCGCGCCGCCGCGTCGAGGAGCGGGTCCACGTCGATGTCGTCCGCGGTGAGACCGAAAATCGCGGCGGCGTTCTCCGCGCGCGTCGTGTCGGCGAGGTATTGCGGCGTGTGGAACGCGAGGAGCTGACGGTAGTTCGCGCGCGGCGACGGACGGACGTCCCGCGCCGCGAGCAAGCGATCCTGGACCAGCCGCGTGAGGACGTACTCGCCGCGCTTCGGTTCGAGGTGCTTCACGCGCGCCGTCCGCGACAGCTGCGTCGGCGCATACGCCGGGTGGTACCAGACGCTGACGGACCGACTGAGGCGCCGCCGGGCGCGGAGGCGTTCGAGGAAACGACGCACCGCGTCGAATCATGCGAGAACTCGGGGACGGAGGGAAGTCCACGGTGCGAGCGACGCCCTCATCTTGTGGTCGACACCGAGGTCCGGTTGGATCTCGGGCGATGCCGAACTGGGACGACGGGGACGACCAGCCCCTCGAGCTCGACCTGGACTACGGCTGGAACACGGCGAACGCGACGCCGACGCCGGCCCCACCCCCGCGCCTCGAGGCCCCGCAACCGCTCCCGGATCCCTCCTTCGGCGACGCCGACGACGACTCGCTGGACCTCGAGCCGCTCGACCTCGACGCCCACACCCCGACGCCCGGTCCCTCCTCCGACGTGGCGATCGCGTTCGTGGACGACCTCGCGTCACCGCCGGTGCGGGCGCCGTCGATGCCGCCGGGCCGCGCGCCGTCGGTGCCGCCGATGACGCGACCCATCGAGGCCCCGCCGAGCTCGGCGTCGCCCATGGGCGCGGCGCCGTTCGCGCCGCCGGGCTTCGACGACGCGCCCCTCGAGCTCGACGTCCCCGCGCCCGCGTCCGCCGCGGCGCCCGAGTCCTCCGGCGACTTCACGTGCCCCAAGTGCGGGCGGCCTCAGCCCCCGAGCGACACGTGCGGCGGGTGCGGCGTGATCTTCGCGAAGCTGAAGGCGGGCCGTGCGCCGTCCGGTGTCTCCGCACCCGCGATCGCCGCGCCGCCAATCGCACCGGCCGACGCGCCGATCGTCCAGGGCGATCCGGTCGAGCCCGGCCCGCCCGTCGTCGCTGGCGTCGCGGACGGCGCCACGGTCGACAAGGCGTTCTGGCCCGGCGTCCTCCGCTGCCTCGTCGCGCCGTTCAACGGCCTCGGCGCGCTGTGGCTGGTCATCCTCACGGTGGTGCTCGTGGTCGCTTCGGTGCTCGGCGGCTTCAAGGGCTTGATCCTCAAGCTCGGCTACATCGGGCTCCTCGCGAACTACTTCGCGATGTGCGCGAGCCAAGCGTTGAACGGCGAACGCACCGCGCCCGAGCTGAAAAAGCCCAACGACATCCAATCCGAGTACGTGCTCCCCGGGCTCGCGTTGATCGGGCTGTCGCTCATCCTCTGGATGCCCGCGATCCTCACGATGGGATCGATCGTCCTCGGCGCCGTCCCGAGTGAAGCCGCCGCGCTCGACGAGGACGCGCCCGTCGAGGAACAGATCGACGGCTGGAACCCGGACGAAGTGTTCCGCTTCCCCGACGGCGACTTCCGCGAGTTCGAGTTCGGCGACCCGCCCGCGATCGCGAAGCGCTCCGACGGCAACTGGGTGAAGGTCATCCCGGACGAAGGCATCCTCCTGATCATCGGCCCCGACTACGACCCGGCGTCCGGCGATCCCTTCGGCGGACAAGACTCGCTCTACGGCGAGGACGGCGAAGTCGCGATGAGTTCGGAGGACGCGGAGGACGCCGCATTCGCCGACGCGTGGGCCGAGCTCGACGTCCCCGTCGGCAAGTTCATCCTCTTCCTCTTGTTCTGCTTCCTCGCGCTCTACTACTGGCCGATGGGGCTCGCCGTCGCGGCGCTCGGCGAGAGCATCGTGCGGACGTTCAACCCGGTCGTCGTGCTCGGCTGCGCGGCGCGCGCCGGGTTGCCGTACCTCGTGGTCGTCGGCGCGGGCTTCGTCGTCGTGATGATCGCGATGCTGATCGCGAGTCAGTTGTCGTGGGTGCTCGCGACGATCGTCACGCTCGCCTCGGTCGGCTACAACGCCGGCGCGCAGGGCTTCTTGATGGGGTGGATCATCGCCTCGAATCCGGAGCTCGAAGCGGCCGTGAGCGGGAGCTGAAGAGGAAGAGCGCGGCGCGCCCGCGGATGGGCCACGGACGCACCGCTCTCGGGGGAACTCAGAGCGACTTGAGGTACGTGACGAGGTCGTCCATCTCGGCCTCGCTCAACATCGACGTGTTGCCCATCGAGCCGTCGCGCGCGCGCTCGAGGACATCGCGCAGCGTGGGCGCCGAGCCGTCGTGGAAGTAAGGCGCGGTCATCGCGATGCCGGTGAGCGGGCGAACCTTCGCGTTCTCGAGCTCGAACATCGGGACGATCGTGTTGTTCGTGTACGCCGGCCCGTTGTGGCAGCCGACGCAGCCGACGTCCGAGCGATCGAAGATCGCTTTGCCGCGCGCGATGGCCGCGGTCTCGGTCGTGAACGGGTTGTCGACGTCACGCGTGAAGTTCACGAAGGCCGAGATGTCGTCCGCGTCGCTCTGGGTGAGGCCGTCGCCGCCCATCAGCCCCTGGCTCGTCATCATCGCGTCCTCGGCGACCGTCGGGCGATCGCCCTGCCAACCCACGGGCTCGGCGAGCGAGACGTTGCCGGCGAGCGACGGGGTCTGACGGAGGCCACGACCGAACGTCCAGGTGAGGCCGTCGGTGCGCCCGTTGAAGTGGCAGGTGGCGCAGGAGACGCCGGCGCCGTCGGCCGACATCGAGCGGTTCTTGGTGGAGAAGAAGAGGCGACGGCCGCGCGCGACGTTCGCCGGCAGGTTGTTCGACTCGACCTGGAACTTATCCAGCGTCGTGAGCTGCTGCGGCTCGGACGGAGCCTCGGCGCCTTCGCGGCCCGGCTCGATGGGGTCGCCCGCGTTGTTCGAGCGGAGGCGCTCCTTGATCTGCGCGACGTCGATCTTCTCGAGCGAGTTGTCGAAGAGCGCGTGGACGTAGGCCCGGCCGTCCGCGAAGACCGCGATGCCGTCGGGGCCGGCGCCGGCGCTGATCGAGACGTTCGACGTGAAGAGGAACTGACCGCGGCCGGGCTCCGAGAAGCCGGGCGCCTCGTCACCGCTCGCGCGGAGGCCTTCCTGGATCTGGTCGAGGTCGAGCGCGACGACCGCGTCGGCGCCCTTGAGCGAGACGAGCGCGATGTTGTCCGCGTCGATCGCGACAGCGACGGGGTACGCGTTGACCTGGCGCGCGTTGAAGCCTCCGACGTCCTCGAACACCTCGAAGCTCTGCGCGGAGACGGCGAGCGCCTCGCCGATGACCGGCTGGCCGTTCTCGTCCACCGGCGTCACGACGACGACCGGGTTCATGCGGTCCTGGTAGCCGCCGCCGCCGCCGGGCGGGATGCGGTCGCCCTCACCGGGCGCCGCGGCGCCGTTGCCGGTGGTGCCGTCGTTCGGGTCGAAGATCGTCGACTGGTTGTCGACGTAGAGCGCGGGGATCGCGACGTACGAGCCATCGGCCGAGTACGTCGGGTCGCCGGTGATGCGACGCGAGAACTCGAACTCCACGCCGGTCTCGAAGTCGAAGCCCATCGCCTTCGGGAGGTCGAGCATCGTGACCTGGCCGTCGTCGAGGTCGATCTGCGCGACCTGGCCGCCGTAGGTCTGCGCGACGAGGAGCGTCTTGCCGCTCTCGTGCAGGACGAGGCCGCGCGGCTCGCCGTCGATCGCCCACGAGCGGAGCTCGGCGCGGGTCTTCGCGTCGAACTCCATGACCTTGCCGGAGACGGAGGCGGAGACGTAGACGCGGTCGGCCGTGGCGGCGACGCCGAAGGGCTCGGCGCCGGTGCGGATCTCACCGGTGACGGTGAGGCGCTCGCCGTCGTCGACGAGGATCGTGACTTTGCGCTCGGCGCGGTTCGTCACGTAGACGACGCCTTCGTGCTGAGCGATGCGGGTCGGCTCGCGGCCGACTTGGATCTTGGACCAGCTCCCGGTCTTGGGATCGATCCGAGTGAGGGTGTCGTGGTCGGGGTTGGCGACGTAGAGGCCGGCGAAACTGCCGTTCGGTTGGACGGTGCCGCCGCCCTTCCCGAGGTCGCGCCCCTCACAAGCCGTGAGGGCGAGGGATGAGAACAGAGCGCCGAGGGCGAGATTGCGAATGCGCATGAGAGCTGTCGTTCCTTCCTGGTGTCGGGTGACGGCCCCATCACAATACACCTGACGCGCCCCCCGGGATCGTTGGGGAATTCGTATTCCCGCCCGGCCGCGCTTCAGATATTCGAGGACCGGGCGCCCCCGTGCCCCGGTTTTCGGGATGCGGTAGAAGCCGACGCGAAACCCATGCGCGCCGAAGACCAGACCAAAATCCTGGACGCCTTGGAGCAGCGCGTCACGGCGACGCGCTCCGGCCGCGCCGCGCCGATGTCGGAGGTCCTCGAAGACAGCCTCTACTTCGAGCGACGACGCCTCAAGGAGGACCGCGGCAAGAGCCCGGCCTTCAAGAAGGACACCGCGTTCTGGGACCGCGTCGCGAACGAGCTGCGCGGCGCATCCGATGCGCAACAGCGGCGCCTCACCGAGCGGGCCGTCCGCCACTACGGCGAAGAGATCGCCGGCAACTTCGACGACCGCGTGTACCAGGTCGTCACGCGCGCGATGCCGCCGGCGCTCGGCCTCCTCCTCAACGCCGTCTCCCCGATCAAGCTCGCGAAGCGCCTCCCGGATCTGCCGAGTATCGACGACGCGATCGTGGTCCAGGGCGAGGTCGAGCAGCTGCGCAAACTCCACGAGAAGGGGACGGTCGTCCTCGTGCCCACGCACGTGAGTAACCTCGACTCGATCGTCGCGGGTTACGCGCTGTACCGCATGGGCCTCCCGCCGTTCCTGTACGGCGCCGGCCTCAACCTCTTCACGAACCCCCTGCTGTCGTTCTTCATGCACAACCTCGGCGCGTACACGGTCGACCGCAAGAAGCAGGACCCGCTCTACAAGGACGCCCTCAAGGCCTACGCGCAGCTCACGCTCGAGCACGGCTACGACAACATCTTCTTCCCGGGCGGCACGCGCTCGCGCTCCGGCGCGATCGAGAAGCGCCTCAAGCTCGGCCTCGCGGGGTGCGGCCTGCAGGCGTACATCGAGAACCTGAAGGCGAACAAATCGCGGCCGGACATCTTCGTCGTCCCCTGTACGCTGTCGTTCGAGCTGGTGCTCGAGGCGGAGACGTTGATCGATGACTTCCTCAAGGAGGTCGGCAAGGCGCGCTACATCATCGACGACGACGAGTTCACGAAGCCGAGCCGCCTGTACGAGTTCATGACGCAGCTGGTGAACCTCGACTCGAAGATCCACGTGACGATCTCACGCGCGGTCGACGCGTTCGGGAACGACGTCGACGACGAGGGCGTCAGCCTCGACCCGTGCGGGCGCTCCGTGGACACGTCGCGCTACGTCCTCACGCGGGACGGACCGGCCTCGGTCGCGGACCGCGATCAGGAGTACACGCGCGAGGTCGGCGAGCGCATCGTCGAGGCGTTCCTCCGGGACAACGTCGTCGAGTGCACGCACGTCACCGCGTACGCGATCTTCTCGCTGCTCCGCGAGCGCAACCCGCGCATGAACGTGCTCCGGGTGATTCGCACCGGCGGCGAGGACGAGGACCTCGCGCTCGCGGACGTGTACCGGCGCGCGCAAGCGCTGTCGGACAAGCTGTTCACGATGTCGGAGGAGCGCCGGATCCGCGTGGGGCCGAGCGTGAAGCGCAACGCCGAGGACACCGTGTCGGACGGCCTCAAGCACTTCTCGATCTACCACACGCGCCCCGCCGCCAAGCGCCGCGGCGATCGCGTCGTGCCGTCGGATCGAACGCTGTTGCTCTACTACCAGAACCGCCTCGAGGGGTACGGGCTCGACGCGCTGGGTGGCGCTGCGTCGCTGTCACCGGATCACCGGGCGCTCGCGGCGCGCTGAGGGGAGAGACGAAGTGGCGAAGCTGACGTTGATCGGTGGCGGTGCGATGGCGCGCGCGGTGGCGCGCATCCTGGTGAGTTCGGGCGTGGACGTCCACGTGTACGCGCGCGACACGACGCGCGTCGAGGAAGTCGACGGCATCGTCGTTCACGAGGAGATGGGGCCGGCGGTGGAAGGCGCGAACCTGGTCTTCCTCGCGGTGCCGGCGGACAACCTCCTCGAGGCCGCCGAACAGTACGGCGAGTTCGCGCGCGGTGACCACGTCGTGCTCACGGCGACGCGCGGCGTGACGGACCGCTTCATGCTCCCGCACGAGATGATCCGCGCCATGACCTGCGTACGGAAGATCGGCTATCTCGGCGGCCCGATCCACGCGCGCGAGCTTGCGACCGGGCGCCAGATCAACCTCGTGCTCGCGTCGCGCTTCGGCGAAGTCATCGACGCGATCCGAGGCCTCACGAAGGGCACCCCGATCGCGCTCCACAAGAGCAGCGACGTGGTCGGCGTGGAGGTCGCGGGCGCGATCGCGAACGTCGGCTCGATCGCCAGCGGGCTCGCCGCCGCGCTCGACCTCGGCGACACGGCGCGCGGCGTGTTGCTCACGCACGGGCTCGTCGACGCCACGCGCCTCGGCGTCGCGCTCGGCGCCACCGCGTCGACCTTCTCCGGCCTCGCCGGGGTGGGCGAGCTCATCCCGCGCAACGTCACGAGCATGGATCGCCACGTGGACCTCGGGCGCCGCATCGCGGAGGGCGAGGCGCTCGCCGACGCCCTCGTCCGCGTCGACGGACACGTGGAGGGCGTGAAGACCGCCGAAGAGGCGGTGAAGGCCGCCGAGCGCCTCGGGCTCGAGTTGCTCCTCGTGCCGGCGGTCCACGAGATCCTCCACGGCCGCGCCGACCCGCGCGTCGCGCTCGAAGCCGTGCTCCACCGCTCCCTCGATCTCGACAACGCAGTCGCTCGGTGATGACGGCCTTCCTGAATCGATCGAACGACCGCGCGCTCCCGGCGGACTACGCCGGCGACGTGTTGGTCTGGGACATCGACAAGACGTACCTCGACACGCACTTCTCCTCGTGGCGGGGGCTCCTCCGCATCCCGCTGGAGCTGGCGATCGACAAGCGCGCGATGCCGGGCTCGGTGCCGCTGTTGCGCGCGCTGCGGCACGGCGGCACGAAGGACTCCGCGATCGTCCCGCTGTACTTCATCAGCGGCAGCCCGATTCAGCTGCGCAGCACGATCGAACGGAAGATGCTGCTCGACGGCGTCGACTACGACGGCATCACGTTCAAGGATCAGTGGGGCCTGGTCCGCGCGGGCCGCGCGAAGGACGTCAAAGCGCAGATCGGCTACAAGCTGAAGTCGCTGCTCCTGCTCCGCCACGACGTCCCCGGCCCGTCGCGCTTCTACCTGTTCGGCGACGACGTGGAGGCCGACGCCGAGGTGTTCGTGCTCTTCGGCCGCGTGTGTTCGGGCGAGCTCCGCGACGAAGCGCTCACGCGGCACCTCGCCGAGCGGAACGTCCACCCGGTCGACATCGCCGAGATCCGCGCGCTGTGCGACACGCTCGAGATCACCGACGACCCGGTGGAGCGCGTCTTCATCCTGCTGTCTCCGGACGGCGATCCGGAGCGCTTCCGCGACGAAAAGGTCGTCGCCGCCCGCTCGTACCTGCAGACCGCGCTCGTCCTCGCGCACCTCGGCCGCATCCGCCCGGAGTCGATCGGGACCATCGTGAAGGACCTGCGCCGCCGGCAGACGCCGGAGGCTCGGATCCGCTTCGAGGTGGAAGACGCCGCGCGGCGGTTCGAGGTCCCGGCGGAGCTGTGCAAGCGCGCGGAGTAGCTTGCCACCGACCCCGCCCCCGGACACGCTCCGCCCGTGCGCGACCAGCTCACGATCGAGACCATCGAGGCCGCCGCCGCGCGCATCGCCGCGTACGTGCTCCGCACGCCGACGCTCGCGCTCGAGACCGAGCACGGCGCGCTGTACTGCAAGGCGGAGTCGCTGCAACCGATCGGCGCGTTCAAGCTGCGCGGCGCGTTCAGCATGATGACCACGCTCGACGGCGTGAAGGGCGTCGTCGCGCACTCGTCCGGGAACCACGCGCAGGCCGTCGCGCGCGCCGCGAAGGTCCTCGGCATCCCCGCGGTGATCGTGATGCCGAGCGACGCGCCGCCGCTGAAGCTCGAACGCACGAAGGCGGACGGCGCCGAGGTCGTCGTCGTGAGCCCCGACAGCGACGAGCGCGAGCGCCGCGCCGCCGCGATCGCCGAGGAGCGCGGCTACCTCCCCGTGCCTCCGTTCGATCACCCGTTGATTGCCGCCGGCCAGGGCACCGCCGCGCTCGAGCTGATCGCCGACGCGCCCCCGCTCGATCGCTTCTACGCGCCGGTGAGCGGCGGCGGCTTGATGGCCGGCTGCGCGACCGTATTCGCGGCGCGCGCGCCCGACTGCGAGATCGTCGGCGTGGAGCCGGAGGACGCCGACGACACCAAGCAGTCGCTCGCGGCGGGAGAGCGCAAGAAGGTCCCGCCGCCGAAGACGATCGCGGACGGACTCCGCGTCCGCACGCCGGGCGCCGGAACGTTCGAGGTCACGCGGCTCCACGTCGCGCGCGTCGAGCTCGTGAGCGACGCCGAGATGTTGGAGGCGATGCGCTTCGCCGCGGAGCGCCTCCGCATCGTGCTCGAACCGTCCGGCGCCGCGTCGCTCGCGGTCGCGCGCCGTGAATTGGTCACGCGCGGCGGCCGCGCCGGAGTGCTGCTGTCCGGCGGCAACGTCGACCCCGCGCTCTTCGCGCAGTGCCTCGTGGCGAATACGGAGTCCTGACCGCGCGGCTTTTGTCCGGGACCGAGCGCGGCCTATCATCCGCCGATGATACGCCGCACCGCTCTGCTCCTCGCCGGGCTCGCCACCTTCGCCACGCCGAGCCTCGCCGCCGCCGACGGTCCGTCGCTCCTTCAGGCCGCGTTCGATCGCGGCAAGTCGAACTACACGTTCGGGTACCGCTCCATCCCGCGCATCGACATCATCGGCGCGCCGGCCGACACCGACTTCTCACGCTGGGCGATGCTCCACGACGGCAAGGTGTACCGCCTGTACTTCTTCCGCCGCGGACAGGCCGCGCTCTACCAGTTCGGGTTCAACACGAAGACCAACCGCTACGAGCACGGGCACCAGTCCATCCCGCAGATCCCGATCGTCGGCGCCCCCGGCGACGCCGACATGAGCAGCTTCGCGATGCTCCACGACGGCAAAGTGTTCCGCCTCTACTTCCGCGGGAAGCAGAAGAAGACGACGCTGTACCAGTTCGGCTTCAACACGAAGTCCAACCGCTACGAGTTCGGGCACCAGTCCATCCCGCAGATCCCGATCGTGGGCGCACCGGCCGACGCGGATCTGTCACGCTGGGGGATGCTCCATGACGGCCAGTACTTCCGGCTCTACGCGGCGTCGGGCTCGAGCGACACGGTCATCCACCAGTTCGGCTTCGACCCGCGCGGATCGAAGTACGCGTACGGCTACAAGTCGATCCCCAAGATCGCGCTCGTCGGGCAGCCGGCCGACGCCGACTCCAAGAGCTTCGCGCTCCTGCACGACGGCACCGACTTCCGCTTCTACCGCCAGCGCCTGTGATCCGCCCCCGCCCGAGGCCCTCCGGAGAAACGCCACGGATTCAGACGACTTCGGGTGTATCCGAGCCGCCCGGTCACGACGCACCGCGACCAACGTTCGATTGACTCCGAGTCCGTATCCGCCCAAAGGGTGACCCCGGACGTTGGAGGGCCCGTGCTAGGGTCGAAGACGCCCGTTTTCGGCGCCCGTGGTGGGCCGCGTCATGGTCAGCGAAGAGACATTGGTGATCCAGGGCTTCGACATCGTCACGAAGCTCAGTTCGGGAGGTATGGGAGACGTCCTCCTCGCCCGCCGGCGTGGAGCCCATGGCTTCGAGAAGCTCCTCGCCGTGAAGACCATTCGCGGGGACCTCGCCAAGCGAAGTGACATTCGCGCGATGTTTCTCGACGAGGCCCGCCTCGTCGCGCGCCTCGACCACCCCGCGATCGCCCAGGTCTACGACTTCGGTGAGGAGGACGGCGCGCTGTACCTCGCCATGGAGTACGTGCCGGGGATCGCACTGAACAAGCTCCTGGTGAAGCGCCAGCGCGCGCTCCCGCCGTACGTCGCGGCGCGAATCATCGCGGAGGTCTGCCGCGGCCTGCACGCCGCGCACGAGCTCACCGATCTCGAAGGCCACCCGCTCGCCGTCGTCCACCGCGACGTGAGCCCGGGGAACGTGATCCTCACGTTCGACGGGCACGTGAAGATCCTCGACTTCGGGATCGCGTTCATGGCCGAGCGCGAGTCGCCGGACACGCAGCTCGGCGAGCTCAAGGGCAAGCCTTCGTACATGGCGCCCGAGCAGCTGCGCGGCGAGCGCGTGGACCGGCGTTCCGATCTCTACT
>JAUHYN010000147.1 GCA_030426505.1 bacterium
TGGCGTGGCCCCGTACGTCTTCACGGTGGACTTCGGCGCGTTGCCTCCGGGCCTCACGCTGGATCCGTCGGGCCTGCTCGAAGGTGAGCCGCGCGTGGCGGGGAGCTTCTACTTCGGTGTTCGCGTCCGCGACTCCGCGACGAGCGGGCTCCCGGGCCGCGACGTCGACGCGTTCACGATGGTGATCGAGGACGACGACGCGCTCGCGATCGACACCGAGGCGCTGCCGGACGGCTACCTGGAGAGCGGGTACAGCGCGATGATCGAAGCGAGCGGCGGCTTCGCACCGTACACGTGGGACTTCGTCGAGGGGACGCTCCCCGATGGCTTGGTGTCGAACACGGACCCGGTCACCGGTAATCTGATGATCGTCGGGACGCCGGCGTCGACCGGGGTCTCGCCGCTGTTGCTCCGGGTCACGGATCAGGAGGGTCGCACGGCGCGTCGCGCGCTGTCGCTGGCGGTGTTCGACGCTCCGCCGGTGGTGGAGACGCCGGATCCGGGCGGCTGCGCGGCGGTCGGCGCGCGCGGCGCGGGCGTCGCGTGGTGGTTGCCGCTCGTCGCGCTGGTGGCGATCGTCGGTCGGCGCCGCCGTCGCGCCTGACGGGAATCGACCCGACGGACGTTCCCCTCTCGGTCGGTGAGGGGCGCGAGTGACATCGACGCTCGCGCCCCGACCGCGTTAGATCTGCCTTCGTAGGATGAAGGGGATCGGCGCCAAGCTCCTCGCGACCTCGATCGCGGTCAGCGTCCTGCTGTTCCTGCTCCTCGGCGGCGCCTACCTCGCCGGCCGCAGCGAGCTCGCCCTCGCACAGACGGTCGACAGCCTCGCCGACGCCCTCACCGGCGCCGCGTTGCTGTTCGCGATGATCGTGAGTCGGCGCCCGCCCGACGAGAACCACCCGTACGGTCACCAGACGGCGCAGCCGGTCGCGGCGCTAGTGGTCGCAGTGTTGGTGGGCGTGCTCGCGGTCGAGGTGTTGTCTTCTGCAGTCGAGGCGATCCGCGGCGCCCCGGAGGTCGCGTTCGGCTGGCGCTTCGCGCTCGTGTTGGCCGGCAAGGTCGTGATCAAGTTGGCGATGACGATCGTCGCGCGCAAGGCGAACCCGGCCGGCTCCGCCGCGATGCGCGCCTTCTCGGTCGACGCGCGTAACGACGCGCTCCTCGGCGGCCTCTCCCTCGTCGGCTTCCTCGGCGCGCGCTACGGCGACTGGCCCGCGCTCGACGCCTACCTCGCGCTCCCGGTCGGCCTGTGGATCTTCGGCTCGGGCCTGATGCTCGGCTGGGAGAGCATCCAGCTGTTGATGGGCGAGGCCCCGGCGCAGGAGCGCCAAGAGGCGCTGCGCACCATCGTCGAAGGCACCGAACAGGTCCGCCGCGTAGGAAAGATCCGCGCGCGCCACAACGGCAGCGAGCTGGACGTCTGGGTGGAGATCTTCGTCGACCCCGGCCTCACGGTCCGCCACGCCCACGACATCGGCGAAGCGATCGAGCGACGCCTCCGCGAGGAGGAGGATGTCGCGAACGCGGTGGTCCACGTGGACGCGGAGCGGGTGTTCGGGGGGTGAAGCGCCGGCGACGCGGGCCTCCGGCGCGTCTGGGTATTCAGTCGTGGAAGCGGCGCCCACTCTTCGCGCGCTCGACCAGCAGCGCCGGCGGCGCGAAGCGCTTGCCGTGCTGCTCTTCGAGGACGCGGAGGCGGCGCAAGAGCTCCGCCGGGCCGAGGGCGTCGGCGTAGCGGAAGGGGCCGCCGGTGAAGGGCGGGAAGCCGAGGCCGAAGATGGCGCCGATGTCGCCGTCGCGCGGGTGGCGCAGGACCTCTTCCTCGTAGCAGCGGATCGCCTCCGCGACCATCTGCAGACCCATGCGCTCGCCGAGCGCCTTCTCGTCATACGACTTCTTCTCGTTCGGCTTCACGCCGATGACGTCGTAGACGCTCGCGTCGACCTCCTTCTTCTTACCCTTCTTGTCGCTGTAGACGTAGAAGCCCTTCTTGCCCTTGCGGCCGGTGCGGCCGTCCGCGACGAGGCGGTCGAGGTTGCCGGGTGTGTCCATGCGATCGCCGAAGGCCTCGAGCGCGACCTTCGACACCTTCGCCGCGGTGTCGATGCCGACCTCGTCGAGCAACGTGATCGGGCCGACCGGGAAGCCCCAGGCCTTCGCGGCGCGATCGATCACCTCGACCGGCACGCCCTCGGACAGCAACCACGCGGCCTCGTTCATGTACGGGCCGAGGATCCGGCTCGTGTAGAAGCCGGTTCCGTCGTTGACCACGATGACCGTCTTGCCCTGCTTGCGGCCGATGTCGACCGTGGTCGCGATCGCCTCGTCCGAGGTGTGCTTCGTGCGGATCACTTCGAGCAGCGGCATCTTGTGCACCGGCGAGAAGTAGTGCATCCCGATCACGTTCTCGGGGCGCGCCGCGCCCTCCGCGATCTTCGTGATCGGGATCGACGACGTGTTCGACGCGAAGATCGTGTTCGGCGCGCACACCGCCTCGACCTCTTTCAGCACCGCGTGCTTCACGCCGAGGTCCTCGTAGACCGCCTCGATCACCATCTCGCACTGCGCGAACCCGGAGTAGTCCGTCGTGCCCGACAGCCGCATGAGCTGCTGGTCCGCCTCCCGCTTCGACATGCGCTTCTTCTTCAGGCGGCCCTGGACGATCTCGTCGACCGCCGCGAGGCCGCGCGCGATCGAAGCGTCGTCGCGGTCTTTCATGCGCACCGCGATGCCCGCGCGTCCCACGGTCACGTACGCGATGCCGTGCCCCATGATCCCGCTGCCGAGGATGCCGATGTTCTTCACCTCGCGCGGCGCCACGTTCGTGCCGCGCGTGCCGTCGTCCTTCTTGAGCGCGGTCTGCGCGAAGAAGACGTCGATCAGCCGGCGCGACACGTCGGTCATCGCGAGCTTCGCGAAGCCCTTCGCCTCACGCTCGAGCCCCTTCTCGAGGCCCTTCTCCAACCCGTACTTCACGACCTCCAGGATCTCGTACGGCGCGGGGTAGTGCGGTCCGGCCTTCTTCTCGAGCGTCTTCTCCGCCTGCGAGAAGACGATGTTGCGGCCCGCCGGGTTCTTCGCGAGCGCGAGCTCCCGGAGCGCCTTCGGATCGGCGAAGTCGTTGAGGCGATCCGCGAAGGACTTCGCGGGGGCCTCCTCGGCGAGCTTCAACGCGAGCTTCGCCGCGGCGTCGACGAGGATCGCGCGCGGCACGACGTCGTCGACCAGCCCGATCTTCTTCGCGCGCCGCCCGTCGATCTGCTTGCCCGTGAGCAGCAGGTCGAGGCCGGCCTCAACGCCGACGAGGCGCGGGAGCCGCTGCGTCCCGCCCGCGCCGGGGAGCAGCCCGAGCTGCACCTCGGGCACGCCGAGCTTGGTCTTTCGGTGGTCGGACGCGACGCGCCCGCGACAGGCGAGGGCGAGCTCGAGGCCGCCGCCGAGGCAAGCGCCGTGGATGGCCGCGACGTACGGGATCTTCGAGTCCTCGAACTCGTCGAACGCGCGCTGTACTCGGCGCGATCCCTCGTAGGCCTGCGCCTCGGAGGTGATGTCGTTCTTGATCATCTCGATGTCGGCGCCCGCGATGAACGAGCCCTCCTTGCCCGAGGTGATCACGACGGCCTTCAGGTTGAGGCGCTCGACCTCGGCGCGCACGCGCACGAACTCTTCTTCGAGCGCCTGGCCGAGGGTGTTCTGGCTCTTGCCGGGGATGTCGATGACGATGACGCCGACGCCGTCGTCGCGGATGTCGAGAGTGACTGCTCGTGTACTCATGGTGAATCGCTCCTTCAGCCTTCCAGGATCATCGCGGCGCCGAGGCCGCCCGCTGCGCACTGCGTGACCAGCCCGAGGCCGCCGCCGCGCCGTGACAGCTCGCGCGCGACCGTCGTGATCTGACGGACGCCGGTCGCCGCGAACGGGTGCCCGAGGGAGATCGAGCCGCCGTAGAGGTTGAGCTTGGCGTCGTCGATTTCGCCGATCGCCTCGCTGCGCCCGAGCTTCTCCTGCGCCCACGACTTGGACGCGAACGCCTGGAGGTTCGAGAGCATCTGCGCGGCGAAGGCCTCGTGCATGTCGACCACGTCGAGGTCCTTCATGGTCACGCCCGCTGCGTCCATCGCGCGCGGGCTCGCGTACGCGGGGCCCATCAAGAGCTGCTCGCTGGGATCGAGCGCCGCGAACGCGTACGACTTCACGTACGCGAGCGGCGTGTACCCGAGCGCCTTCGCGACGTCCTCGCGCATCAACACGAGCGCGGACGCGCCGTCGGTGAGCGGCGAGCTGTTGCCCGCGGTGACGGTGCCGTACTTCTTGTCGAAGACGGGGCGCAGCTTCGCGTAGCCCTCGAGCGTGGAGTCCTTGCGGACGAGGTTGTCCTCGCCGATTGCGTCGTACGTCGGGGGGACGCGGACGGTCATGACCTCGTCGGCGAAGACGCCCTCGGCGTAGGCCTTCGCGGCGCGCGTGTGGCTGCGGTGCGCGAAGGCGTCCTGCGCCTCGCGCGTGATGCCGTTCTCCTTCGCCATCTTCTCGGCGGACTCACCCATCGTGAGCCCGGTCGACAGCTCGCGCAGCGCGGGCGGCGTGGGGAGGAGGTCCTTCGGAGCGAGCCTGCTGAAGGCCTTGAGCTTGTCGGCGGGTTTCTTCGCCTGCGACGCGGTGACGAGCGCTTCGGCGAGGCCCTTGCTGACGGTGATCGGGACGTCGCTCGCGGAGTCGGCGCCGCCCGCGATCGCGATCTTCGCTTGGCCGGTCTGGATCGCCATGACGGCGGAGGCCGTGGCCTGCGTGCTCGTCGCGCACGCGCGCGACACGGAGTAGGCGTCGACGCTGGGGGGGAGGTTCAAGCGCAGCCCGACCTCGCGCGCGATGTTCGGGCCGACGAGCGACGGGACGACCTGCCCGTAGACCACGAGGTCGAGGGCGTCGGGCGCGAGCGCGGTGCGGGTCATCAGCTCGCGGACGGCTTCGGTGCCGAGGTCGAGCGCGGAGAGCTTCCGGTACGCCGTGCCCATCTTCGCGAACGGCGTCCTGAGGCCGGCGACGATGGCGACGCGCGGGAGTGTGTTGGGGGTTTCGACCGAACTGACCATGCGGGTCCTCCTAGGTGCCTCGAGAAGACGCGCGGCCGCGCGTGCCTCTTCCCGATGCGTAACGCATTGCGTTGTCGCTCCGGGGTGATTGATTCGTCAATCAGTTTAGCGGAGGCGGGCGCACGGAGGCCCGGACCGCGCGATCCCGCGCCTTCCTGGCACTAGATGAAGAGGAGGGCGACGAGGACCCAGATCGGGGTGAGGATGCCGATCGACCAGGCCATGTACCCGAAGAAGGTCGGGGTGGAGAACCCGGCCTCGTCGCAGATCGACTTCACCATGAAGTTCGGGCCGTTGCCGATATAGGTGTTGGCGCCCATGAAGACCGCGCCGAGCGAGATCGCGATCAGGTACGGCTCGGGCACGCCGGCGACGACCGTCATGTCGCCCGGTGGGAGCGACTGCGCGACGGTGAAGAACGTGACGTAGGTCGGCGCGTTGTCGAGGAAGCTCGAGAGGATGCCGGTGATCGCGTAGAACGCCTCCGGCGAGTCGAGGCCCATCTTCGGGCCGAGCTCACGCAGCAGCCCGAGCGCCGGCTGCATCGTCACGAAGATCCCCGCGAACAGGATCGCGACCTCTTCGATCGGGTGGTACGTGAACCCGTTCTCCTCGCGCAGCGTCTTCTTCGTGGTGACCAGCGACAGCACCGTCGCGATCACCATGCCGAGCTCGCGCCAGCCGAGCGGCAACAGCGCCGCGCTCGCGACGACCATGCCGAGGTAGAGGAAGTTGTGCGCGCCCACCAGGCTCACCGGCTCGCGCTCGATCTCGGCCGTCCCGGAGCCGCGGACGGTCCGGTAGTCGATCAGGAAGAACACACCGATCAGCACCGCGTTCACGAAGGCCCACTCCGGCACGAGCTGGAACGTCCACGTGAACGGGACACCGCGGAGGAAGCCGAGGAACAGCGGCGGATCGCCGAGCGGCGTGAGGAGGCCGCCCGCGTTCGACACGCAGAAGATGAAGAAGATCGGGATGTGCCGCGTGTAGTCGCGCACGCGGTTGGCGCGCAGCATCGGCCGGATGAGGAGCATCGACGCGCCGGTCGTGCCGATCATCGAAGCGAGCACCGAGCCCACCGCCAACAACGCCGAGTTCGCGAACGGGCTCGACTTCAGCTCGCCCCGCAGCACGATGCCGCCGGACACGATGTAGAGGCTGCCGAGCAGCGCGATGAAGGAGACGTACTCCTCGCCCGCGTGCAGGAGCATGTGCCAGTCGAGCGTGAGCAGGTACCCGATCGTCGGGACGGTGATGATCGCGGCGAAGATCGCCTTGTTCTTGTTCTGTTCCCACCAGTGGTGGCGCACGAGGGGCAGCACCGCGATCCCGAGCAGGATCAGGACGAACGGGATCACCGCCCAGTACGGGATATGGGGATGGGCGGCTTCCGCCATCGCGGAGGGTCCATAACGCGACCTCTGTCGTGCTGTCAGCCCTTACCGGTGACGAGCGCGTAAACGCTGGAGTCCGGGTTTCTCGACCGCGCCGAAACGGGCGGTTCGCCGCTCAGGCGAGCCGGAACACGTCGCCGTCCCGCGCGACGCGTCCGTCCTCGACGAGCTTCTCGAGGTGCGCGAGGCACGACCGCGCGGCGAGCGGGTAGAGGAACTTCGGCGTGTCGTCGTACGCGACGTCGAGGAGCTCGGTCGGCGTCCCCGCGCCGTGGCGGGTCAGCGCGGCGACGACCTTGTCCTCGCGCATCAGCCGGTGCGCGACGTAGCGCTTCAGGTGTCGGCGCCCCTCGACGATCGGCGGGCCGTGCGCGGGGATCAGGATCGACTCGGGCATCGCGGCGAGGCGCTCGAGCTGCCTGAGGTACTCGGCCATGTTCCCCTCGGGCGGGTCCACGATGATCGTGCCGATCGCCGCGACCATGTCGCCGACGATCATCAGGTGCGCGCCCGGCCGCCGGTCGACGAGCACGATGTGCCCCGGCGCGTGCCCGGGCGTGTGGAGCACTTCGACGCGGAACGGCTCGCCGCGCCGATCGACGCCGAGGTCGAACACGTGGCCCTCCTCGATCGTCGCGTCCACGCGCAGCTTCGGTTCGACCAACGCCTTCGTGATCGGGTGCGCGACGACCGGAGCACCGACGCGGTCCGCGAGCCATCGCGCGGCGCCGACGTGGTCCACGTGGTGGTGCGTGAGGACGATCGCCTGGATCTTCGCGCCGCGGTTCGTGAGCGCCTCGAGGTGGACGAGGAGCTTGTCGCGCTCGTCTTCCTCGTAGGTCGCGGGGTCCACGACGAGGATCTCGTCGCGCCCGATCGCGACGGCGTTGGTCGCTTCCGCCGGCGGGAGCGTCGGTGTGCGCAGCGCGTAGATGCGCACGTCCGGGAGCGCCTCGAACTCGTTCTGCGGTTCGCCGCGCGCGCCGGGGTGCGCGACGATGCGACGGGGCGCCTCCGCCGCGCCGTACTGGAGGCACTCGAGCGCGACCAGCGCCGGCGGCGACAACAGGTGTTGGAGCGCGTGCCACTCGTGGATGAGCTGCTCGGCGGGCGCGAAGCGGAGCCAATCGAACTCGGGGGGCTCGCCGATCGTCGGCGCGTCGTAGTCGTCGACGACGTACAGGAAGAAGTACGTGTCGTAGCGGACCGGCGAGTAGTCCGGCGTGATCCAACGGCCCGCGGGGATCAGCCGCGACGCGTCGAGCTTCGCGGCGATCGCTTCGAAGTCTCCCTCGGCGCGCACCGCGCGGGAGCCCTCGAGCGCGAGGCCCGTCTCCTCGATCAGCTCGCGCAGGCCCGCGATCTTCTGCGCGCCGAGCGGGTCGTCGGGGATGAGCTTCGCCGCGAGCGCGCGGTCCTCGTCTTCGACGCGGCCGCCGGGGAACGACAGGTAGCTCCCGAGGAACGGCAGGGCCTTCGCGCGCTGGCCGACGAGGACCGTGCCGTCAGCCGTCGTCACGAGGAACGAGGCGGCTTCGGACACGGGCGGTGAGGACTTCGGCACGCGCGCGATCCTATTCGTCTTCGTCGGTCCCGATCGCGAGGCCGAGGACGCGGTAGCGGCGGTCCACGTAGCCGTCCATCGACTCGATCGCGCGGTTGATCAGCGTGTTGTCGTCGAGCGTCCAACCGATCTCGCCGCCGGTGAAGCCGGCGCGGTTCGCGCGCTCGACGGTCTCCGCGAACATCATCGCCTCGAGCCCGCGCTTGCGGTACTCCGGCAGCATCCCGAGCGTGTACAGGCGCGCGTGCTTCGTCTTCTTGATGCGCCCGCCGAGGAGCTTGATCCACGCGAACGGGAACAGTTTGCCGTCCTTCGGGAGGACCTCGTTCACGTTGGGGAGCGTGGCGCAGAAGCCGACCGGTTTGCCGTCCAGCTCCACGAACAGCACGAGCTCGGGGACCGCGACCTGCTTGAGGTCCTGCGCGAGCCACGTGAACTCTTCCTTGCTGAGCGGGACGAAGCCCCAGTTCTTCTGCCAGGCCTTGAGGTAGAGCTCGAACATGCGATCGATCTCGGCGTCGGCGTCCGACAGATCGATGTTCCGGAAGACCACGCCCTCGCGCTTCATCACCTTGTCGGCGATTCGCTTCACGCGCTTGCGGTTCTTCGACTCCATCCCGTTCGAGACCTCGATCCACCACACGAGCAGATCCTTGGCCTTGCCGAAGCCGTACGAGGTGAAGAGCTCCTCGTAGTAGCTCGGGTTGTACGTCTCCTCGATGAACGGCGGGCGATCGAAGTTCTCCACGAGCAGCCCGGCCTGGTGGTTGGTCGTGAGGTTCATCGGGCCGAACCACTCGCGCGCGCCGCGCGACTGCAGCCAGGCCACGGCGTCGTCGAACATCTTGTGCGCGACGCGGCGGTCGTTGATGCACTCGAAGAACCCGAAGAAGCCGGCCTTCGTCTCGTGGTACGCGTCGTACGCGCGGTCGACCTGCATCGTCATGCGGCCTACGCACTTGCCGTCGAGGTAGGCGACGATCGCGCGCACCTCGAGGTTCTTGAACGCCGGGTTCGCGTACGGGTTCAGGAAGCGCATCAGGTGCATGCGCAGCGGCGCGACGTAGTTCGGGTCGCCGTCGTAGATCGGCTCCGGCATGTCGATGAATCGCGCGCGCGCCTTCTTGTCGCCGAGATCGATCTCCTCGATGCGCACGCCGGGCGAGTCCGTGACGCGCGTGGGTACGGCCGGCTCGAGGCGCGGCAGATCCTCGGGCGGCGCCCCGAACATGTACGCTTCTTCGCCGTCGTCACCGAGCGCGGCGAGGCGTCGGCGGAGGGCCTCGGGGCTCTCGATGCCGGAGTCTTCGTTCTTCATGGTCGTGACCATTCGTTCAAACCCATCCGTTCTCGCGGTACCACTCGAGCGCGCGGCGCGCGCCCTCCGCGACGTCGACCTCGGGTACGTACCCGAAGTCTTCGCGGGCGCGCGCGTGGGTACACGTCCACGCGGTCTGCTTCCCCATCAGCGCCTTCTGGCGATTGAAGAGGCGCGGCTTCTTGTCGATCGTGGAGAGGAGCTCGCCGCCCCACGCGGCGATCGACACGAGCGCCTCCGGGAGATCGACCTCGCGGACCTTCCGCCCGGCGACCTCGCCGATCGTGCGCTGGAACGACTCCCACGTGATCGGGACACCGTCGCAAATGAAGTAGCCCTTGGCGTTGGTGCGCTCGTGCGTGGAGGCGGTGAGGATCGCGTCGATGAGGTCGTCGACGTAGACGCCCGAGAACCAGCGATCGCGGTTGCCGAAGAACACCGACCAGCCCTTCTCCGCCTGCTTGAACAGCTCGAAGTAGTCGACGTCGCCGGGGCCGTAGACCCCGCCGGGGCGCAGGATCGTGTACGGGAGCCCGGCGCCCTCCAGGACGCGCTCCGCCTCGAGCTTGCTGCGCCCGTAGTGTTCGATCGGTTCGGCCGGATCCGACTCGCGCTTGGGTTGGTCCTCGGTCGACGGCCCGTACGCGGCGAGGGACGAGACGAGGACGAAGCGCTGGGGCGTGTGCTCGGCGCGGGCGAGGGCGGCGACGAGGTTCTCCGTCGGCATCACGTTCGCGCGCGCGAAGTCCTCGTAGGTCACGCCCTTGGTCGCGCCGGCGACGTGGAAGATCCGCTCGGGGCGCTCCGTGCGCATCACTTCGGTGAGCGTGTCGACGTCGGCGTAGTCCACCACGACGCTCCGGCCGGCCTTCGGCTCCGGCGAGGCCGGGCGGCGGACCGCGACGACGTCTTCGCCGCGGGCGAGGAGGGCCGCTCTCAGGTGGCGCCCGATGAATCCACTCGCGCCGGTAATGAGGTGCGCGCCCACGGCGGGTTGTTCTTTCGCCCGGGGCCGAGGGGGTCAAGCGTCGGTTCGCCGCTGGGGGTTTTCGGGCGCACGTTGACGCACGCCATTTGGCGATCGCCCTGGTAGATTCGCCTTCGGATGGTCCTGTCCTGGTTGGGGGTGCGCCCGAAGACCAGCCCGATCTACGGGCCGGTGGAGAACATCGAACGCCTGCAGTCCGCGATCGGAGCGGCGACGCCGCCCCCCGTGACGGCGGGTCGAACCGCGGGCGGAGTGCTCGTCCCGCGTGACGTCCAGGAAGCGCGCGCGCGGCGCCTGCAGCTCATTCGCTACGAGCTCTTCGCGAACAGTGGGCGCTTCCAGACGCGCACCAAGGTCAAGGCGATCGACGCGCTCTATCGCCCGGAGCCTCGGCCCTTCAAGTGGCTGGCGGTCCCGGTCGAGTCGGAGGAGAGACTGCAGCTGGTGGCGCGCGCCGACGACGTCGACTCGGAGGCGTTCCTGGAACTGCTCGTGCGTTACCTCCCCGGGACGGGCCGCGTCCTCCTCCTCCCGGTCCACGAGGAGGAGCTCGAAACGCTGAAGAAGCAGTTCGGCGAGCTCGCGGTGATCGACGACGGGGAGATGTTCCAGACCGCGTCTCCGCGTAGCGTGTTGTTCGGCGGTGATCCGGACCGTGTGCCGAAGCTGGTGCCGGGCCTCGAGGATCTGTCGGTGAAGTTGCACCTGTCGAACGAGACGTACGCGCGGATGGGCGGTGTCGACGGGAGCCGGCAGCTCGACATGAACGACTGCCTCATCGCGCCGGTGTTCACGCACGTGATCGAGACGCTCGCGGAGGGAGCGACGGTCTGCGCGCGCCTCGGCGACGGCGACGATGCGGTGGAGCTCGGCGCGATCTTCCGGCGACTCCCCGACGAGCTCGCCGTCCCCGGCTTCGCGTTGTTCTCGCCGACCAAAGAGCGCCTGCCCGGCGCGACGGACGCGAAGACCTCGATCGCGGTGCGCGCGAAGGATCAGTCGGAGCACGTGCTCGCGGCGGACGCGATCGAGCGGCTGAGGAAGAAGAACCCGGGGCTGAGCAAGGTCGACGGCTTCGTGCGGTTGATGTCCGAGCCGCTGCTCGACATCGCGTTCCACTTCTACGCGCAGGGCGTGACGCTCGAGCTGCACCCGCAGAACTTCTTGGTGCGGTTCGACGAG
>JAUHYN010001312.1 GCA_030426505.1 bacterium
GGAGGGTTCGAGGTTCACGCGGTCGGCGAGTCGTTCTACACCGCGGCGTTTCAGCAGATCTGCGGGCGCCCTGACGGGAGAGTCATCGATGTCACCGCTCATCTTCGGAGAGAGCCCACGAATCGCCACGACAAGAACGCTGTGGCGGTGCTCGTGAGCGGCCTGAAGGTTGGTCACCTCGGGCGTGACGACGCCGTCCGATACAAGGACCTAATCGAGCGCATCGAGGCCGACGGTCTCACGGTCGGCTGTCGCGCTCAGATCACGGCCGGCTGGCAAGGGAGTCACAGGTACGAGAGTGAGTACAGCGTTCGTCTCGATCTCCCGCCTCCGCCCTTGGAAGCGTTCACGAAGTGGTCCCAGAAGATTCGAAGCCTAAAGACGAGTGATGCCCGCGCCAAGGCACTCGCGAACGGACTCGCGGCGCAAATGGATGAAGGACTACGAGAGCGCCTTCGGGCCGAGGCAGCCGAGCTGGAGGCCGAGCGCGCTCTCGACAAGATAGGAATGCTGAAGAACGCAGCAGCGAAGCGTCGTCGCGCCGAAGCCGCAATCGTCGCCATCGAAGCCATCAAGCCTTCCGCTGAAACGGCGCAGATGTGCGTAGCCAGGTTACGGAACGCAATCGATCTTGACGCATAGTGGCTTCACGACGCCAACGAAACGGCGGAGCCGAATCGGATTCGACCGCTACGTCCGAGGCAGCTCAGAACCCCAGCAGCTCGACGACGCCCGGGGCGGCGCCGTGGCGCATCTTCATCGTGAAGCGCGCGGCCGGATCTTCCGCGAGGGCGTCGAGGCGCGCGCAGACCTCGGGATCGGGGCATGTGAACGCCTGCCCGTCGACGAACGTGCGGCGGTCTTCGCCCAACCACGGCGCGCCCATGTCCGGGATCTCGAACTCGGTGTCGGCGCGCGAGACCTCGCTCTTGATTCGGAGGAGCTGTCCGCGGGAGAGGCCGGCGACGTCACCGAAGATGCCGGAGCTCGGGTCGCGGAACCGCACGTCCAATCGGTACTCGATCCCCCACTTCGGCTCGAAACTCAGCCGGTCCGGGTCGAGGCGGTAGACCTCGTCGTCGCCCTGTCGGAGCCACGCCATCCAGCGACGGTCGCGCGCTTCGCCCGGCGCGCGGTGCGCGAGGATGTGCCACTCGACGATCGTCGCCTTGTCGTCGCAAGAGCAGTCGGAGGCGGCGAGCGCCGCGACCCCGCAGAACACGAGCCCGTGGGCCCGACGCCGCGCTCCTCGCACGGAGCGCGTCAGGACGCCTGCGCGAGGCGCTTCAAGTGCGACTTGTGGAGGTTGAAGCTGTCGAGCATGAACCCGAGCTTGCCGTCCTGGTGGTAGATGACGCGCGCGCTCACCGTGTACGCGGCGCGGCCCGGCACCTCGAGCGCGAGCATGCGCTGCGTCCCGAGCGGGAGCGCGCTCGCGCGCACGACCAGGCCACCGTGCTCGATGTTCGCGCCGTACTGCACGGTGTACGCCTCGGGTGATTCGAAGCGGACGGTGTAGCCGTCGCGATCGAGGGAAGGGAGGCTGTCGTCCGTGGACGGCGGCGCGGCGTCTTCGGAGGACGCGACCAGCTGCAGCCCGCCGCTCTCCGGGCGCGGCGCGGGCGCATCGACCTCCGGAGCTTCGATCGTGATCGGGAGGTCGTCGGTGCCGGTGGCCGCCGCGGGGATCTCGTCCGCGGTCGGCTCCTCGACGAAGATGTCGAGGTCGTCGGTCACGTTGTGGATCGGCATCGCCTCGCTCGCGGCGGGAACCGATTCCGACGAGGGCGCGCGCGCCGACTCGCTGTCCGTCGTCTCGGTCGAGGGGTGCATCGGCTCGGCGAGCATGTCGTCGCCGCCCATCGACGGTTCGTCCGCCGGGACCTCGGTGTCCTGCACCCAATCCGAGGGGCGACCGATCGGCGACAGGAGGTCGTCCGCGAGCGCGCGCGAGTCGGTGTCGACGGGCGGCGGCGGAATGATGACGTCCGGACGCGACGGCGGCGGCGAACTCGGAGCTGGCGCGTTCGGAGTCGCCGCGTCCGTGTCTTGGCCGGTCGGCGCGAGCAGCCCCGACCACGCGGCGTCACCCGTCGAACTCGAGCCGGACGTCGCGGTCACGGGCGGCGCTCCCGCGGAGAGGCCCGCCGCCGGCGCCCCGGGAGAGGAAGCGCCGCGCGCCGGGGCCGAGGGTGTGCTCGGCGGCGGCAGGCCCGCGCCCGAGCTGCTGCGCGCCGGCGCCGAGGGTGTGCTCGGCGGAGGCAGGCCCGCGCCCGAGCTGCTCCGCGCCGGGGCGGAAGGCCCG
>JAUHYN010001313.1 GCA_030426505.1 bacterium
GCGACAGGGAGCCCATGTTCGGGTCGAGCTCGACGTCGTCGCCGACGCCTTCGATCGAACCGGGACCCTGGGGGAGGCTGACGCGGTCGTCGTCCACCCCGGTCTGGGCCTGCACGAGGACAGGCGCCGCGACGCAGGCGAACGAGAGCGCGAGTGAGCTGAGAAGCTTGAGCGCGTTGGGTGTGTTCATACGCCCTCAGAGCCGCAGTCCGGCGACGAAACCCGCCACGAACCCGTCGAAGAAAAAAGATCGAGCCCGTGTCGTATCGGCGGGGGTTGCTTCGTCGCGTCTTCAGAAGCGAGGTCCTCTCGCCCAGCACAGGAGACTGAAACGAATGCGATACATGATGATGCACAAGGTCACGGACGCGATGGAGGCGGGCGGCCCGCCCGACCCGGACGTGGTGGAGGGGATCGGCGCGATGATCGGGGAGGCCGCCGCGAAGGGGATCTTCCTGGCCGGGGAGGGCCTGAAGCCGACCGCGGAGCGCATGCACCTGCGCTACGAGGGCGGGAATCGCACGCTAACCGACGGGCCGTTCACGGAGGCGAAGGAGCTCGTCGCGGGGTTCGCGCTGCTGCGCGTGAAGTCCAAGGCAGAGGCGCTCGAGTGGTGCGACAAGTTCGCCGAGGCGCGCGGGGTGCCGACGGAGATGTTCCTCGGGCCGGTCGTCGAGGCCTGGGACATGGGGATGGGGACGAAGCCGGCCGACGCGCCCGAGCGCTACCTCGGGCTCCTGATGCTCGACCCCGCGGACGACGGCCGGCCGCCTTCGCCCGAACAGATGGAGCGCGTCGGTGCGCTCATCGCGGAGGGGACGGAGGCGGGCGTCTACGAGTTGGTGGGCGGCCTCGCGAGCACGGCGCTCGGCGCGCGGCTGCACTACGACGGCGGGCCGCCGAAGGTGATCGACGGGCCTTTCGCCGAGTCGAAGGAATTGGTCGCCGGGTTCGCGATCTTCGAGTTGCCGTCGTTGGACGAGGCCATCGAGTGGGCGAAGCGGTTCGGTGAGATCGAGACCGTCCACGAGATCGAGGTGCGTCAGATGCACGCCGGGTGATCGCCCTCGATCACCACGCACCCCCGCGCTATGCACGGAGGGTGTCGGTCCAGGCGCGAGTCGACGCCGTTTGGCGCGAACAGTCGGCGCGGGTGATCGGTCACCTGGTTCGACTCGTGCGCGACGTCGACCTCGCGGAGGAGCTCGCGCACGACGCGCTGGTCGCGGCCCTCGAGGCGTGGCCGAAGACGGGCGTGCCGGACAACCCCGGCGCGTGGCTGACGACGACGGCGAAGAACCGCGCGCTGGATCGCCTGCGCAAGGACCAGCTCGTCGAGCGCAAACACACGGAGATCGGGCACGAGGTCGAGACGGTGACGGACACGGACGCGATCGATGCGGCGCTCGACGACGAAGTCGGTGACGACGTCCTCCGCCTCGTGTTCATCGCGTGTCACCCGATCCTCTCGACCGAGGCCCGCGTCGCGTTGAGTCTGCGTCTACTCGGCGGACTCACGACGGAGGAGATCGCGCGCGCGTTCCTGACGCCGGTGTCGACGGTCGCCCAGCGCATCACGCGAGCGAAGCGCGCGCTGTCGGAGGCGAACGTCCCGTTCGAGGTCCCCCGCGGCGACGCGCTCGTCGCGCGCACCGAGTCCGTCCTCGAGGTGGTCTACCTCGTGTTCAACGAGGGGTACGCGGCGACGGCGGGCGACTCGTGGGGCCGGCCCGAGCTCTGCGCGGAGGCGCTGCGCCTCGGCCACGTCTTGGCGCGGTTGCTCCCGGACGCGTCCGAGGTCCACGGCCTCGTCGCGTTGATGGAGATCCAGGCGTCGAGGCTGCGCGCGCGGGTGACGGCGGATGGCGAACCCATCCGCTTGCTCGACCAGGACCGCTCGCAGTGGGACGCCGAGGCGATCGAGCGCGGGCTGCGTTCGCTGGAGCGCGCGTTGGGGTTGGAGGGGCGGGGCAGCTACGTGCTGCAGGCGGAGATCGCGGCGTGTCACGACCGCGCGCGGACGGCGGAGGCGACGGACTGGGTGCGGATCGTCGATCTGTACGGAGAGCTCGCGCGCGTTGCGCCGTCGCCGGTGATCGATCTCAACCGCGCGGTCGCGGTCTCGATGGCGTACGGCCCGGGCCCGGCACTCACGTTGGTCGAGGCGCTCGCGGGGGACCCGAGGCTCGCCCAATATCACTTGGTCTTCGCGGTGCGCGGCGACCTGCTGGAGAAACTGGGGCGCCGGGCGGAAGCGAAGGCGGCGTTCGAGGCGGCGGCGGGGCTGACGAGGAACGA
>JAUHYN010001314.1 GCA_030426505.1 bacterium
GCACTTCGTCTACTTCACGTACTGCGGCGAGCGGCAGCAGCGCCCGGTCTCGCAGGTGGAGCTCGAGCTCCAGGCCGAAGTCGACAAGTTCATCCTCCTCCGCGTGCTCCTCGCGATGGACGGCGAGGCGCTCGTCACCGCGCTCTTCGACAACGCGCAACTCAGCGAACACCTCGACCCGTTCGAGCGCGAGCGCTACCAGCTCGCGCACCGCCTCGGCCGTCGCTACGCGCGGTGGTTCGACCGGACCGCGCGCGGCGGCAACACGGAGCGCGCGCTCGCCGACGCGCGCCGGCTCTACCGGATGCCACTCACCGCGAAGCTCGAGCACATCGCGAAGGCCGCCTGAGCGCCGCCCGTCAGGGGCACTCGGTCGTGGGGCCGGACAGCTCGTTGCCGCCCGCGTCCACCACCGCCGCGCCGTCGGCGCACGTGGAGAAGGTCGCCCACGCGGAGCCGCGCGCCGTCGAACGTGACAGGCGGATCGTCGACGCTCCGAATGCCGCGTAGCCGAATCCCGCGTTGTCGATCGATCGCGCGCCGACGACGTCCACGATCGACTCTTCGCCCGCGAGCACCGCAGCCTCGGCGCAGCCCGTGACGCGTACGCCCTCGACCCGCACGCGCTCCGCGTCGAGGAGGACGATCCCGCTCTCACGAACGCAGCCGTCGATGCGGCCGTCGCGGATCACGATCGGATTCACGCGCGCGCTCTCGAAGAAGACGCCGGTGAGCCGCGGCCGGGTGATCGTCGCGGTGATGGTCGCGCGCAGGTGGTTCGTCCCGAGGATCGCGGTGCCCGCGGTGTCCTCGAACGTTGCGCCGTCGACCTCGAGCACCGTCTCGATCCCGTTCGCGAGGATCGCGTCAGCGTTGGTCACGGTGTCGGGCGCGGAAGCGTCGCCCACGAACGTGCCGCCCTGCACGCGGAGCGTCCCGGCGCCGTGAAGCACGCCCTCGAAGCGGCCGTGCGCGACGCGCGTGCGGACGAGCCGCACCGTCGGCCGGAGATCACGCCACGCCGAGATCGACAGCGTGCCCTCGGGCGAACCGGCGAGCGTCGAGTCGAAAACGCTCACGCGCCCGCCCTGCACCCCGGCGGTGATCGCGACGGCGCGGTCGAGCTGCGCGCCGCGCAACGTCACCGTCGCAGTCTGCGCGAGGACGTCGAACCGGTTGGCGCCCGTGACTTCGACGTTGTCCGCGAGGACACGCGAGGACAGCGCGACCAGCCCGCTCCCCATCGCGCCGCGGAGCTTCGCGCCGCGCACGCGCATCCACGAGCCGCCGCTCGCCTGGAGCTGCGCGATCGTCGTGCCGGTCACCTCGACCGTCGACACCGCCACGCTCGAGCTCTCCGCGCGGAGCGCGCGCTTCGATGCGGTCGCGGGCGACATCACCACCGCGCTCAGCGCGGCGGTCGAGGTCGTGGCCTGCACGCAGGTCTCCGGGCCGCACTTCACGACGAGCCCCTCGAGCGAAGCGGACCCCGACGCGACACTGATCGTATCGTCGCGTGTCCCCGGAGAGATCGTCGCAGTCGAGACGACCACACGCTCGGCGAGGTTGATCGAGATCCCGCTCATGACGTCGACGCGCTGCCACCGCACGTCGTCGTTCGCGATGAGGACCTGCCCCGCGAGGACGGCCCCGAACTCACCTTCGACCGACACGCGCCGGGCGATCGTCACGTCCGGCTCCACGTAGATCCCGGGCCGAACGATCACGACGTCCGCGTCGCCGTCGAGCGCGCGCCCGATCGTCTTGAAAGGCGTCGCCTCGCTGCCGTCCGCGGCGTCACCACCGGTCGTGGCGACGTAGGACTTGGTTTGGGATTCGGGAGGGGGAGGCGGTCGCTCGTCGACGCCGTTCGTCGTGCCCGCGCACGAACCGCCGCATGCCCCTGCGCTCAGGGTGATGATCCAGGCGATGTGACGAATGCGCATCGCGGCTACCACCGTACGTGAGATGCGGGCTCTGCGCTCGTTCTTGGAGCGGGCGCGGGGTCCTCAATGGTCATTTGTGTTCCCCGATGCGGTTTCGGCTTCCGCGTTCTGCGGGAACAGGGGAGCCGGAATCGAGGACGGCGAATACAGATGGGAACGGCGCTTCCATTGCGCCGTCCGGCGCCTATCACCTACGTCAGAAGCGCGCTCTGCGCGCTCCTTCCTGGCACAGCCTCAGACCGGACGCTTCCGCGTCCGGCTTCGGCTAGATGTTGAACCAGGGCGTGATCCAGATGTACTTGATGTTCAGCACCCAGCGCAGGCCCATCTTCAGCGGGAGCAGCATCATGGT
>JAUHYN010000148.1 GCA_030426505.1 bacterium
CCCGCGCTGCGAACGTCGCGCGCGCGCCGGACCTCGCGACGCTCGAGCAAGCCCTCGCGCGCGCCGAGCGCGCCGCCGCCGAAGCGCGGGAGGCGGGGCGCCGCACGGAGCTGTTCTTCGTCTACGTGGGGCACGGCCGCGTGGCGGGCGGGGAGGGCGAAGTGAAGATGATCGGGGGCGCGCTCACGCGGACGCGCCTCACCTCGCTCGTGCTCTCGCGCGCGACGCACGATCGCACGCACCTGATCATCGACGCGTGCAACGCGTACCACCTCGTCAACGCGCGCGGCGCCGACGACGCGCGCGTGACGGAGGACTTCGACGACGCCTTCGAGCGGTTCGTCGAGTCGCAGGACGTCTCGCGGTTCCCTTCGGTCGGCGTGGTGTTGTCGACCAGCGGCGCGGGCACCACGCTCGAGTGGTCGAAGCTCCTCGGTGGCGTGTTCAGCTATGAGGTCCGCTCCGCGCTCACCGGCGCGGCGGACGCCGACGAGGACGGCGCGGTCGACTACACCGAGGTCGAGGCGTTCCTCGCGTCGGCGAACATCGAGGTGCCGGTGAAGAAGGGCCGCCCCAAGGTCTTCGTCCGCGCGCCGCGCATCGAACGGAGCGCGGCGCTGCTCGAGACGTCGGATCGTGTCCCGTCGATCGAGCTGCCGCGCGAGCTCGACGGACACTACGTCCTCGAAGACGACCGCGGCGTACGCTACGCCGAGCTGCACAAGGCGGTGGGTTACAAGGTCGCGCTGCGGCTGGTCCCGCGCGCGCGCTATGCGCTCCTCACGAAGGACGGCGGCGAGGTGTGGCGCGTGGACGAACCGCGCGGCGTGGTCCGCCCGCCGATGCCGCTCGGAGACGTGGTGCGCCCGTCGCTCCCGCGCGGAGGGGAGGCGCCGCCCGGCATGTTCGCGAAGCCGTACGGACCGGAGTTCCTCGTCGGCTTCCGCGCGAACGCCCGGTTGGTCGCGCGCACCACCCCGGCCGCGCCCGCGTCGGGGCTGTCGCCGGCGTGGAAGTGGTCGGCGCTCGGCGCGGCTGCGGTCCTCGGAGGCCTCGCGGCGTGGCAGGCGACCTCCGCCGGTGCGGCGTACGAGGACTACAAGATGGCGTTCGGGGACGCGGAGGTCGCACGGCTCGACCGCGAGGTGCGGACGCGGCGCGGCTGGGCGACCGGCCTCGGGGTCGCGAGCGGCGTCATGGCGTCCGCGGGGATCGGCCTGTTCGTCTGGGACTTCCTCGAGTAGCGCGCTTTACGGCGGGCCCGCGATCGGTGTTCGATCGCCGGCGATGACCGAGCGGAACTGGGAAGATCACTATCAGTCTGGGTTCCTGCCGTGGGACACGGGCACCGCGGACCCATACCTCGCGTCGGCGGTCGAGTCCGGAGCGATCGCGCCGGGGAAGGCGCTCGAGGTCGGCTGCGGGACGGGCACCAATGTGCTGTACCTCGCCGAGAAGGGCTTCGACGTGTGGGGCGTCGACCTCGCGCCTACCGCGATCGCGCGGGCGCTGGAGCGCCTCGAAGGTCGACCCAACGCGCGGGCGGAGGTGCTCGACTTCCTGGAGGCGCCGCTCCCCCAGACCGGCTTCACGTTCGTCTACGACCGCGGCTGTTTTCACGTCTTCGATCACGCCGAGGAGCGCACGCGCTTCGCGGAGCGCGTCGCGGAGGCGCTCGCGCCCGAGGGCCGGTGGCTCTCGCTGATCGGGAGCACCGAGGGGGCGCCGCGTGACCGCGGCCCGCCGCGTCGCTCGGCGCGGGACATCGCGCTCGCGGTCGAGCCGGCGCTCGAGATCGTCGAACTGCGCGCGACCGACTTCGAGGACCACGACGCCCGCGCGTGGTTGATGATCGCGAAGAAGCGCACGCAGCCGGCCCAGCCCTCCTCGCGTCCGACGTAGGTACCGGGTCGTTTCCTGCGAGCGCGATCACCAATCGGGGGCCGACGCTTGTACGGCCCACCATGCACGCTCGACTCCTCTGGGCCGCCCCGGCCCTCCTCTTCGCCCTGCCGTCCCAGGCCGACGCTTGCGGCGGCTTCTTCTGTAGTCAGCGCCCCGTCCTGCAGACGGCCGAGCGCATCGTGTTCGAGGTCGACGCCGACCACGTCACCGCCTACGTGCAATTGCAGTACGTCGGCGACGACTTCAACTTCGCTTGGATCGTCCCGGTCCCCTCCACGCCCGAGATCGATGTTGGCGTGGGGCAAGCGATGTTCGAGGCGCTCGACCGGCAGACGCGGCCGAGGTTCGTTTCGGAGCCAGCCGCCTTCGCGGCGGACGCCGATTCGGCCGGCTGCGGTGGAGGCGGCGGCGTCTTCAGCGGTGACCCCTTCCTGTCGTCGCGCTACGTGCCGGCGCCCGAGGTCAACGTGTACGCGCAGGAGCGCGTGGGGCCGTACGACGCCGTCGTGCTCGACGCGGCCGACGCGCGCGACTTGAACGAGTGGCTCGGCATCAATGGCTATACGCTCGTGCCGGGCTCCGATCCGATCGTTCAGGCCTACCTCGACGAGGGGATGAAGCTGCTCGCGCTGAAGCTCGCGCCGGGCGAGGGCGTCGAGGCGATCGAGCCGGTCAAGCTCACCTACGCGAATCGCGACGGGTGCGCGGGCATCCCGGTGCGCCTCACGGCGATCGCGGCGACGCCCGCGCTTCAGATCACCACGTGGGTGTTCGGACCGGGGCGCGCCGCGCCGATGAACTTCGAGGAGGCGCCGCTCGATCTGTCGAACGCGTTCGACGACGCGAGCTACCGTGTCGCGCTCGCCGAGGGCCTCGACCGCGTCCCGAACGGCCACGGTGTGGTCACGGAGTACGCGCGCCCGAGCGCGTACCTCGACTCCGCCGGGGATCCCGAGCTGGAGGCGCTCCTCGCGCGCAACGCCTACGTGACGCGCATCAGCACGGAGCTCGACCCGAGCGAGATGACCGTGGATCCGGAGTTCACGATCGACCCTTCGCTCGGTGACGTGTCGAACGAGATCAGCTCGGGCGTGCGCCTCTCCGTCACGACGAACATGATGTTCGGCTTCCTCGCGGTCTACCTGTTCGCGCTGAGGCGGTGGCGTCGATGAAGCGCGTGGCGGTGGCGCTCGTCGCGCTCGCGCTGGCGGCGTGCGGCGGCGAAGAACACGCGGGGAGCGCGCCGGTGATCGCCGGCCTCACGCTGTCGCGGCCGGACGTCCGGCGGGGCGTCGAGTTCTTCGCAACGGCGGCCGTGATGGACGTCGACGGAGACCTGCGTGACGTCGAGGCGCACTTCGTGTTGACGAGTGTCGAGGGCACCACCGAGCTCGAGACCAAGGTCCTCCCGTGGGACGTCGAAGCGGGCACGACCCAGATCGACGTCACCACCGGCCTCACGCTGTGGGGCGACGCGGACCTCGGGGCCTACGAGCTGGTGATGACCGTCGTCGACGACGCCGGCCTCGCGTCCGTCCCCGCGTTGATTCGGCTCGACGTCGAGCGCTGATCTTCACTCGCGCTCGAGCCGCAGCGTCGACCAGTCCTTGGACAGCTTCACGGGGATCGACACCACGCCGAACGCGTCGGCCGCGACCGTGCCGCGCTCGCGTCCGTGTCGCCAACGCACGCGCTCTCCGGGCCGCAGGACGAAGCGCCGCACGCGCCGCGGTGTGGCGATCGCGGTGACGCGCTTCTTTGCGCGCAGCTTCACCTCGAAGGTGTCGAGCGTGTCGACCAGCGAGTTCGAATCCCAGCGCAGGCGGCGGTTGAACGTGCCGGCGCGGTCGCCGCCCCAGCCCTGATCGTCGACCACTTCGAGCTCGCCGGCGTAGCCGCGGTCGGGGTCGAAGGGGCGTCGGCCGTCGCCCTTCGCGCGGCCCGGGTCGCCGTCGTGGGAGGCGCCGCTGAACGCGACGAAGGCTCGATCGCGCTCGAGGCGCGTCACCGGATCGAGCGACGGGTCCCAGTCGTCTTCCCACCACTTGGCGCCGAGCACCGGATCCGGCGGCCCGTGCGCGCCTTCATCCCACGCCGCGTAGTGGCCGACGCGCTGCGACTGCACCGCCTCGTAGTAGCTCTGCTTCACGACGGGGCTACGGAAGAGCACGGCGCCGAAGTGGATGATCGGATCGTCCTTCCCGTGGCGTGTGATGAAGAACTGATCCTTCGCCTCACGCGACTCGACGAGGAGGCGCGGGATGTCGATGTGATCCCAATCCGCCGACGGCGCGCCCCACAGGCCGGTGAGTTGTTCGATGCGCGACGGGCGGTGGCGCCGCGGGATCATCTGGCCCATCGTCCCGTACGCGTAGGCGAAGTGGCGCGCGTACACGGCGCCGAGCGTGACCGCGCCGGCGCCGCCCATCGACGGGCCGAACACGTAGACGCGGTTCGGGTCGACGTTGTCGTAGCGATCGAGCACGTAGCCCACGAGGTGCAGCACGCGCCGCGCGGTGTACGGCGTGAGGCCGTCGTGGTCCTTGCCCCACCAATACGTGTCGTCCTCGTCGTGCGGGTACAGCGCGAAGACGTCGCCGCGACCGCCGTCGTAGGGGCGCCCGCCGAATCCGTGCAGGTAGACACGCAGCGGTCGGCCGCCCGCGCGATCGTGCGGCACGACGAGCCGTGCTTCGTACGTGCGGCCGTCGGGATCGAGGAACGCGTCGGTGTGTTGCGCGAGCACGACGCGATCGTGGTCTTCGTGGTCAGTGCTGGAGACGACCTCCGGCTCCGGCGGGCGGATGCGATCGACGACGAAGATCGAGACGGCGGCGGTGGTCGTGGCGGCGCCGTCCGTCGCGGCGAACGTCGCCGTGTAGCTGCGCCCGCCTTGGATGAAGTCGGGTTCGAAGCGCAGGCGCTCGCGTTCGGGATCGAACGTCGCGCCGGGCGGGAGGTCCACGGCGAAGCGGCGGAGTGTGTCGCCGTCCGGATCTGTGGCTTCGACGGCGACGTCGAGGGCGCGGCCCTCGTCGACCTCGAACGTCTCCGCGGCGACGACCGGGCGCGAGTTGCCGACGGTGATCGCCAACGTGGCGGTGTCGACTTCGAGGACGTAGCGCCCGCGCGGGCGCGGCGGGAGCTCGACGGTGAGGCGTCGGCGCGCCTGGATCTCGGTCGGGACTTCGGCGCCGTCGTAGCGCGCCGTGAGGCCGTGCCGCAGCGCGCGCCCGGTGAGCTCGACGGCGGCCGCGACGTTGCCCTCCACGACCGGCGCGTAGGGATCGAGGTGGGGCGCCGCGGGGTCACGGGCGGACTCGATCTCCACCTCGACCGTCGTGGTGTCGATGCCGTCCGACGCGCGCACGAAGACGGTCCAGACGCGGTCCTCGTCCGGCGCGTCGACGCCGAACCCCTCGTCCGTGCGCGTCGCGCCCTCGACCGTGACCTCGACCGGGTCGCCGTCGAAGTCCGACGTCTCGATCGGTACGACGAACGAGTCACCCGCCGTGACGAGGTGTCGACGGGCGACGGTGATCGTCGGCGGGGCGTTCTCGACCACGAGGGGCCGCGCTTCACTCGCGCGATCGTTGGAGCGGACGACGACCGGGTACGTCCCGCGCTTCAGGCCGCTGACGCGCGCTTCGAGCGCGCCGTCATCGAGGCGCGTGAGCTCGACGGTCTGTCCGCCGATCGAGACGGTGGTGTCCTCGCCGAATCGATCGCCCTCGATGCGGACGACCGTGGCTTGCCCGCTCGCGACCGTGGTGGGCTCGAGGGTCTGGATTCGGGGGGCGAGGCGACAGCCCGCGAGAACGAGGACCGCCGCCCAGGCGAGGCGGCGCATCACTCTCCGATCTGGATAGGGGACTCGTAGTCCACCGGGCTCACGAGCGCGCGGTAGACCTTCGCGTCGGCCTCGGAGAAGCAGCAGAAGATCACGCGCTCCGGTGTGGACTCCCGCGCGAGGAACGCGCGCACGTGACCGACGGCGATCTGCGCGGCGCGCTCCTTCGGGAAGCCGTACACGCCGGTGCTGATCGCGGGGAACGCGATCGACGTGACGCCGTGGTCGCGCGCGAGCTCCAGGCAGCCCTGGTAGCAGCGCGACAGTTGGTTGTCCTCGAGGCGGTAGCCGAGCGGCTCGGTGCCGTCCGCGCGCGGGTCCGTGCCCCACACCGGGCCGACCGTGTGGACGATGTAGCGAATGCCGCGCTCGGCGAGGTCGAAGGAGGGCGTGATCTTCGCCTGCCCCGTCGGGCACCCGCCGAGCGTGCGGTTGTGGTCGAGGAGCCCGGGGCCGGCGGCGCGATGGATCGCGCCGTCTACGCCGCCGCCGCCGAGCAACGACTCGTTGGCGGCGTTCACGATCGCGTCGACGTCGAGTTGGGTGATGTCCCCGACGACGATCTCGACGCGCGCGAGCCACTCGTTCATGCCGCTTGGTGTACCACGATTTGCGTGAACGGGATCTCGATGTCGGCGGCGGCGAGCTCCTCGTAGATGGCCACGCGGACGTTGTGCATCATCGGGATGAACTCCTCCGGCTTCGCCCAGGTGAGGACGAGGAAGTCGAGCGAGCTCGCGCCGAACCCGACGAACGCGACGGCGGGCGCGGGGTCCTTCAGCACGAGCGCTGCGCGATCCGCCGCCTTCTGCAGCGCGGCTTGCGCCTTGTTCAGATCCACGCCGTACGCGACGCCGATCTCGATCTTCGCGCGGCGGCGCCCGAGGACGCTGTAGTTCGTGATGTTGCCGCCGGTGACCGCGGCGTTGGGGACGATGATCTTGTGGTTGTCGAGGGTGGTGAGCGTCGTCGCGAACAGGCCGATGTCCGTGACCGATCCCGACTCGCCCGCGACCGTGACGACGTCGCCGAGGTTGATCGGGCGGAAGAAGAGGATCAGCACGCCGCTCGCGAAGTTCGCGAGGCTCCCCTGGAGCGCGAGGCCGACGGCGAGGCCCGCGGACGCGAACACGGCGACGAGGCTCGTGGTCTGGATGCCGACTTCGCCGAGCGCGGCGATGACGGTCGCGGCGAGCACCGAGTAGCGCGTGATCGAGGCAAAGAAGCGGCCGAGGGCCTCGTCGAGTTTGGCGGTCGCGCACGCGCGAACGGTCAGCTTGTGGATCCACTTGCTGGCGAGCCAGCCGACGACGAAGATCAGGATCCCCATGAGCAGGGAGCTGACCAGCGGCCACGCCATGTCGTAGTACGTCTTCAGTTTCTCGAGCTCGAGGTCTTCCATGGTGCGCGGATCTTGACCAAGCAATCGCGCGGAAGTCACCGAGGGGGACCGAATCCGTGACCGATTTCGTCGAAGCCCTTACGGGGGTCTACAACGCCGAGGGATCGCTGATCGGCGAGGTTCGCTACGCGATCGGCAAGATCTTCGGCTCCGCGCACTGCGCGCTCTGCGACATCAGCCACCGCGGCGTGAAGGAAAAAGACGAATTCCGCGAGTGTCGCGCGGGGCTCCCCGTACCGCTCGTCGTCGTCCACCTCGACGAGCGCAGCCCCGAGGTCGCCGGCCTCACCGAAGGCCGGACGCCCTGCGTCGTCGCGCACGGCGCGGGCGCGCCGTTCATCCTCTTGGATGCGGTGCGGCTCGAGGCGTGCGGCGGTGACGTCGGTAAGTTCCAGGACGCGCTGGCGGAAGCGATGGCGGCGCGGGGCCTCGAGTTCGGCCCCGCGAAGTGAGGCTCAGCGGCGCCGTCGCAGCGCGAACGCGAAGGCGACGAAGAGCGCCCCGAGCCACGCGTCGGACGTCGGCGTTCGCGTCGCGGAGCAGCCGCAGCTATTCACGGTCTCGAGCGTCTGGATCTCGTCCGTGGGCTCGGCGGCCGGGTCGACCGTGATGGTGACGTCCGCGACGTCCACGCCGCCGCGCCCGTCGTCGACCTCGACCCGGAACGTGAAGATCGTCGACGCGTCGACCGCGGGCGCCGTCCACGACGCGCGCGCCGCGTTCGGCTCGGTGAGCGCGACCATCGCTCCGCCGATCTGCGACCACGCGAACGTCAGCGCGTCGCCGTCCGGATCCGTCGAGCCGGACGCGTCGAGCACGACCGCGCTCCCCACGCCGACGCTGCGCGCCGCGCCCGCGTTCGCGACCGGCGGCTGGTTCTCGGCGACGGTGCCTTCGGGCTCGACGGTGATCGTGACGTCGTCCGTCGCGGTGCCGCCGCTGCCGTCGTCGACGGTGAGGCGCACGACGATCGCGGTCGACGCCTCCACGGTCGGTGCGACGAAGCTCGGCCGCGCGGAGTCCGGGGCGTCGAGCGTCACGTCGCCCATCGCGACGTTCCACGCGAACGCGAGCGGCTGACCCTCCGGGTCGGAGCTCTGGCTGCCGTCGAGCTGAACGGTCGCGCCCGAGCGGACGGTGCGGTCCGCGCCGGCGTTCGCGACCGGCGGCATGTTCGGCGGCTCGACGCTGAGCGGATCGAAGTCGATCTCGAGCGAAGCCTGACGCACCTCACCGACCTCGCCGGACTGCACGTCGATCACGCGCACGCGCCAAGTCCCCGCGCCGGGCTGACCGGTGAAGACCTGCGTGTCGTCGTCGTACGAGCGGAGGTCGGGGTAGATGCCGTAGATGTCGCGGCGGGTCGAAGTGTCCTCGGTCTCGAGCGTGACGGTGTCGTCCGAAGGCGACGTGAGTTGGATGCGCACGTGCCCGCGCGCGCGGTGTTTCACGTCGATGTAGAGGCGCACCGCGGCGACGTCGCCGTTGGTCTTCACGTCGAACGGGATCTCGAGGCCGGCCTCGTCGTTGTCCGGGACGCCGACCGGCGCGCTCGGGACGTAGTCGAGGCGCTCCATCGTGCGCTGGATCGGGAAGTCCGACGCGAGCACGAAGCCCTGCACGAAGAGGTCCGGATCGGTGATCGTCGCGGCGGTCACCACGATGCCCCACGTGCCCGGCGTGGGGTTCGCGACGACGACCTGCTCCACGTTGTCGAGCGAGTTCACACCGGTCGTCGCGTCGTCGAACGGGTTCACCGGATCGAGGACGAACGGCAGGAAGATCTGCCCGTCGGGCGCGATGAGTTGGAGGTCGAGGTCGTTGAGGAGGCGGCGCTCTTCGGTGCTGTTGAAGAACGCGTCGAGCCACGACAGCGTGATTTTGAGCGCGGGCGCGTTGGCGGGGACGTCCACGCCGAACACGCGTTGCTCCTTGTCGCGGACCGCGCCGCGCGCGAGGCGCGTGCCCGGATCGGCGGCGTCCGCGAGGATCAGGTTCGCGGCGGCGAGCGCGTCCGCGTTGCCCCAGCCGTGACGGTAGTCGGGGCCCGGGTGGAAGACGTCGACCGCGGAGTGGATCATGATCGCGCGCGACATGTCGGGCGCCCAGCGGCGGCCGTTGTTCTCGCGCTTGTAGAGCTGCGACAGCAACGTGAGCATGCCGGTCACGGACGGCGCCGACATGCTGGTGCCGCTGGTCGAGCCGTACTGGTTGCCCGGGTACGTGGGCGTTCTTCGCGGTCGAGTCCGGTGAGAGCGAGTCGAAGCCGTAGCGCTCGTCGACGATCTCGCTCTGCTGTCCGCTGTTGCCCGCGGACTTCACGGGGAGGAGGAGGAGGTCGCGCGAGTCGAGGTCGAACTCGAGCGCGACCTGGTTGTAGCCGCCGAACGTGTTGGTGTCTGCGCCCCACGAGTGGTTGTCGTGCTCGTGGTAGAACTCGTGCTTCGCGACGCGGCGCTCGCCCGTCGGGTTCCCGAAGAACTGGAACGCCACCATCGTCGCCCCCGGCGCGTAGCCGGATCGTGCCGGCGGTGTGCGTCGCGTGCGAGCTGATGTCGCCGTTCTCCCAGTTCGTCACGCGGCCCTCGAAGTCCGCGTGACCGTCGTCGACGCGACCGCCGTCCCAGTGCCCGACGACGACGCCGGTGCCGTCGAGGCCGTACGGCGCCGCGACGAGGTCGTCGGCGTTCGAGAGGATGCGGCTGTTCAGGTTGGTGATCTTCTTCGGGTAGTCGAAGCCGATCGCCGCGACGAACGGCGACTTCATCAGCGTGTCGAGGAGCGCGTTGTCCTCGAGCGTCACGACGCTCTCTTCACCGATCGCGGCGTTCGGATCGGTGGGCAGACGGAGCGCTTCGAGGCGCGCCGGACCGAGCAGCGCTTCGAGCTCGGCGCGGGTGGTCTTGGGGTACACGGCGACCCAGAGCGGGTAGGGGAGCGACTCGACCGGGCCGATGTAGCCGAGGAGATCGCGGTCGACGCGATCCACGGGAGCGGCGAGCGATGTCCCGAGGACGTTCGGCTGCGCGCGGAGCCACGCTGCGGCGTCGGCCGGCGACGAGCGCAGGAACGTGTACGCGCCGCGCCCCGCGATGCCGAGGTAGCGCAGTCCCGCGTCCTCGGCCGCGTGGACCTGCGCGCGGGTCAGCGCGCGGTCCGTGAAGACGTAGAGCGCCTCCTGTTCGGCCGGCAGGGGAAACGCCGGGTCTTCCGATACGGTACGACCCGGGAAGCGGACCTCCGCGGCGACGGCGACGTTGCACGCGAGGACGAGGGGCACGAACAGGCAGCGGTGCAGCACGTCTTCAGGATGCTGGACCGGGGGACTCGATTCCAACCGGACGAACGTCGGCTAGGGCGTTCTTTTCATTGGATTCTTTCGAATGGTCTGTTGCGGACTCGGCGGTCTGTAGGAGGCGAGGCGACATTCGGCGCACCGAAGCGGGACAGATGTCCGCTCAGAGCGCGTCCACGACCTGCACCGAGCGTTCGTCGGTCCAGCTCTGGGCGTCGAGCGTCGCGGTCACGCGGAGCGTGAGGGTGGCTCCGATCAGGTCTCGCGCGTCGTCGATGTCGAGGACCACGCGGTCCCCGACGCGGATCCACGTGTCCGCCTCCGACAGCACGCGCCTCGACGACAGCTCCGCCCGCGTCTCGTAGCTGACGCGCTCACCGGTGTCGTCGAGCGCCTCGTAGCTCAGCTGCACGCCGTCGGGATCGAAGCCTCCGAAGCGCACCGCGACGTCGACGTGCCAGCCGCCTTGGATCCCCTCGACGATCTCGATGTCGCCGCCCTGCGTCAGCGGGACGAACTCGAACGCCCCGGTGCCGAGCTCGAGCCAGGTGTCTCCGAAGACCGCCGGGCTGAGGTCGGGGCGCGACGGCGACGGCGGGCCGACCATGAAGTCGGCGCTCGAGTCCTGGGTGTCCTGCCACGTGGCGCCGCTCCGTCTCCGGTGGAGCGACTCGCCCACGTAGGTGTCCGAGACCCACGCGAAGCCACGATCCACCGCGGACGGGAGTCGCTTGAAGGCCGCCGAGTCGGCGTCCATCAGCGCGTCCACGCCATCGAGCACGGCGCCGACGGTGGCGGTGGGGAGCGGCCCGAAGGGGCCCGGCTCCGAGCCCAACTCGGTGTCCGCGGCGAGGACGACCACGCTCGCTCCGAACACGGGAATCAGCCAGTCGAAGCCGCCGTTGAACACGACCGACTCGAGGTTGGGGACGGTCGGGTGGTCCTCGTCTCGGCCCGGCACGTAGGTCTCGAAGTCCGCGCCGGACACGTCGACGGTGGAGAAGGGGCGATGGTTGGTGCCGT
>JAUHYN010001315.1 GCA_030426505.1 bacterium
CAGCGGCGAATCGACGATCTGAAAGAGTACTGGTACTTCTATTACCTGATCGATACGGGCGCCATGGAGCAGAAATCGCCGGAGATGCTGGAGTTTTTGTGGAAGGGGCAAATGTCCTACATGACAGCGATGCACATGGCGACCCGGCGGACGTGCCCACTCTCGGACAGCTCGACGGCAACCTGACGGGCGTCCTCCACCCCGGCCGGCTCCCGGAGCCGTTCGGCGACGGGCGCGCGCGGCAGAGATCGCAAAAGCAAGCATCCGCGCCTACGGCGCCCCGCGCGAAAAATCGACCGCGTCAGTCCGATCGTGAGACGAGCGCGGCGTCGGTGGGACCGAGGCCGTGTCGCCGAGCCCGGTCGTCCCACTGCTTGCGCGCGAGGATCTGCATGTCGGTGACGTCGTCGGTCTCGTCGACGATCTCCATCCCGATCAACGTCTCGACCACGTCCTCGAGCGTGACGACACCGACGCTGCCGCCGTACGGACCGATCACCAACATCTGGTGCTGGCGGGTCCGCAGCATCGCGTCGAGGAGATCGGTGACGCGCGTCTTGCTCGAGACCGTGTGGATCTCGCGGCGGATCGTGTGAAGCGGCGTGTCGTCTTCGTCGCGCGCGATGCGCACGAGCATGTCGTGCTTCAACACCATGCCGGTCACGTTGTCGAGGTCGCCCTTGTAGACGGGGAACCGCGAGAACCGAAGCTGGTGTTCGTCGGCGTAGACGTCCGCGATCGTCTGCGTCTCGTCGAAGCCGACGACGACGATCCGCGGCGTCATGATGTCCTCGGCCGTGAGCTTCCTGAACCTCAGCACGTTCGCGAGCACGCGCGACTCCTTCGGATCGAAGAGGCCCTCACGCCGCACGATGTCCGCGAGCGCCGAGAACTCCTCGCGGTTCACCGTGTGTCCCTTCCGCTTCGACGGCGCGATCAGACGCGCCAGCAGCTCGGAGAGGAGGACGAGCGGATACGTGAGGACGATCAGGACCGGGACGACCGCCGAAACGAACGGCGCGAGCTGTCGCCAATACACCGCGCCGAGCGTCTTCGGGACGATCTCGGACGCGACGAGGATCAGGAGCGTGAGCGCCGCGGAGAAGATCGCGACGGCGTTGTTGCCGAACACCTTCGCGGCCTGCGCGCCGGCGCCCGCGGCGCCGATCGTGTGCGCGACGGTGTTGAGGCTGAGGATCGCCGCGAGCGGACGATCGATCTCCTCTTTGAGGCGACGCAGGCGGTCACCTGCGCCGTCGCGTTCGCGCGCGGCGACGAAGCCCGGCGTCAAGCTGAGCAACGCCGCCTCGAGCACGGAGCAGAGAAAAGAGACGCCGAGCGCGAGGCCGACGTAGGCGAATAGGAGCCCCATCTAGCGTCCTCGCTCGGCGGTCCGACTAGGCGTCACGGAGGTGCAGGTGATCGTGGACGGCTTCCACGCCCGGGATCTGCGCCACGAGCGTCACGAGCTGACGACGGGCCTCGGGGCTGCGGACTTCACCGCGCAGGTGGACGACGCCGTCGTCCGACTCGAGCTCGACCCCGTCCCCTTCGATCAGCGTGGAGCGAGTCATGCGCGCGCGCGCCGCGGCGTAGATCTGGCGATCGCGTTCGGACGTTGTGTAGTCCGTCGGATCCACGAGCGGTGAATCGACGCCCGCCGACGTCCCCGCGCGCGCCGCGCGGTGGCCGAGCTGGAACAGCGACGGGTCGGCGCTCTGGTCGGCGTGCTTGGGGTCGGTCTGCGTGCCGGCCGGCGCACGGCCGAGCTCCGCGTTCTTCTTCTTGTCAGTCATACCTCCACGTCGTGGTGCAAGCGGGCGACCAATCCGGCGGGCGCGCGGAACGCGCGTAGCGGGTGGGGCAATTCGTCTCGGTCGTGTCATTCTGTGGAGTGCGCCTTCGGTACGATTCGCGTCGAACCCGCGTGTTTCTCCCCGGGATCGGTTCCTGCTCCCGAGATTCGGGAACGCATGGACCTGCTCCCCGACTTCACGCTGTCCCTGGCGACGGTGCGCGACGCGTGCCTCGTGGTCCTGTTCGCCGCCGCGGTGGGCTGGGAGCGCGAGCGGCGCCAGCGCCCGGCCGGGCTGAGGACGCACATCCTGATCGCGCTCGCGGCGTGGCTCCTCGTGACGTCGGGAGAGGCGCTGAGCGCGCGGCACCACGCCAACGCGGGGATGCCGGATCCGCTGCGCATGGTCGAAGCCGTGATCACCGGGGTCGCGTTCGTCGGCGCCGGAACGATCATCTTCTCGAAGTCGACCGAGCGCGTGCGCGGCGTGACGACCGCGG